>JBBQAB010000157.1:0-5828 GCA_038198385.1 Propionibacteriales bacterium | reverse complement strand
TGAAGGCGTTCGGCGCCTCTGGCCCCAGCTCGCGACCCAGCCCGGAGCGCTTGTAGCCCCCGAACGGGGTCCAGTAGCGCACCGAGGAGTGCGAGTTGACGCTGAGGTTGCCGGCCTCCACGGCCCGCGAGACCCGCAGCGCCCGACCGAGGTCGCGGGTGAAGATCGACCCGGACAGCCCGTAGTCGGAGTCGTTGGCCAGCGCCACCGCGTGCTCCTCGTCGTCGAAGGGCAGCACGGCGACCACGGGTCCGAAGACCTCCTCCCGCCAGACCCGGTCCTGGGTCGACCCCGGCAGGACGACGGTCGGCGCCATCCAGAAGCCCGGCCCGTCCGGGGCGGACCCGGTGAACGCGACGGCGGCGTCGCCGAGGTAGCCCTGGACGCGCTCGCGCTGGCGGGCGGAGATGAGCGGGCCCATCTCGGCGGTCTCCTGTCGCGGGTCCTCGACCCGGAAGGCCGCGACCGCGGTCTCCAGCCGGCCGAGGAACTCCTCGTAGACCGGTCGCTGGACCAGGATCCGGGAGCGGGCGCAGCAGTCCTGACCGGCGTTGTCGAAGACCGAGCCGGGCGCGGTCGCGGCCGCCTTCGCCACGTCGGCGTCGGCGAAGACCACGTTGGCGCTCTTGCCTCCGAGCTCCAGGGTGCAGCGCTTGAGCTGCTCGGCGCAGCCGGCCAGCACCGCCTGACCCACCGCGGTGGACCCGGTGAAGCAGACCTTGCGGACCAGCGGGTGGCTGACGAACCGGGCCCCCACCACCGGACCGTCCCCGGGCAGCACGGTGAACACACCCTCGGCCAGCCCGGCCTGGCGACCCAGCTCGGCGAGGCGGACCGCGGTCAGCGGGGTCAGCTCGGCCGGCTTGAGGACCACCGTGTTGCCCGCGGCCAGGGCCGGGGCAAAGCCCCAGGCGGCGATCGGCATCGGGAAGTTCCAGGGCACGATGACGCCCACGACCCCCAACGGCTCGTGGAAGGTGATGTCGATGCCGCCGGCCACCGGGATCTGCCGTCCGAACAGCCGCTCGGGGGCTGCGGCGTAGTAGTGCAGGACGTCGCGGACGTTGCCCGCCTCCCATCGTGCGTTGCCCAGGGTGTGGCCGGCGTTGGCCACCTCCAGGCCGGCCAGCTCCGCGCCGTGGGCGTCCACCAGGTCCGCGAACCGGCGCAGCACCCGGGCCCGGTCCCCGGGGGCCAGATCCCGCCAGGCCGGGAACGCCGCCTGGGCCCGCTCGATTGCCGCGTCCGTCTCGGCCAGGTCGGTGTGCTGGACCTCGGTCAGCGCCTCCCCGGTGGCGGGGTTGACCACGGTGTAGCTGCTCACCGGGCTCTCACATCCTTTCGAAGCCGCGTCGCAGCTCCCAGTCGGTGACGGCCGCATCGAAGGCGGCCAGCTCGACGTCGGCCATGTTGGTGTAGTGGTCCACGACCTCGTTGCCGAAGGCCGCCCGGGCCACCGTCGAGCCCGCGAAGGCGTTGCGGGCCTGGAGCAGCGTACGGGGCACCGTGGGCAGACCGGAGGTGTAGGCGTTGCCGGTGAGCTCCGTCGGCAGGGTGAGCCCGGCGTCGATCCCGTGCAGGCCGCCGGCCAGCATGGCCGCGGTGGCCAGATAGGGGTTGACGTCCCCGCCGGGCACCCGGTTCTCCAGCCGCGCCCCGGCCCCCCGACCGACCAGGCGTACGGCGCAGGTGCGGTTGTCGGAGCCCCAGGCGATGGTGGTCGGGGCGAACGAGCCGGCCGCGAACCGCTTGTAGGAGTTCACGTTCGGGGCGTAAAGCAGGGTCAGCTCCGACATCGTGGCCAGCAGCCCGGCCACGAAGGAGTCGTAGAACGCACTCGGCCGCCCGTCCTCCCAGAACACGGTACTGTCGTCGGCCCCGCGCAGCGACAGGTGGATGTGGCAGGAGTTGCCCTCCCGTTCGTCGTACTTGGCCATGAAGGTGAGCGACTGGCCGTGCTGGGCCGCCACCTCCTTGGCCACCGTCTTGTAGACCACATGGTTGTCCGCGGTGGTCAGGGCGTCGTTGTAGAGGAAGCCGATCTCGTGCTGGCCCCGGTTGCACTCCCCCTTGGCCGACTCGACGTCCAGACCTGCGGCGTACATGGTGTTGCGGATGTCCCGCAGCAGCGGCTCGACCCGGCTCGTGCCCAGGATCGAGTAGTCCACGTTGTACTGGTTGACCGGCCGCAGCCCCCGGTAGCCGGCGTCCCAGGCCGACTCGTAGGTGTCGGTGAAGGCGATGAACTCCAGCTCCGTGCCGGCCAGGGCGACCCACCCCCGCTCGGCGACCCGCTCGAGCTGGCGGGCCAGCACCGTCCGCGGCGACGGGGCCACGGGGCTGTGGTCGGGCCACACGAGGTCGCACTGGACCATCGCCGACCCGGGAAGGTGCGGCAGCAGCCGGATGGTGGCGAGGTCGAGGGCGAACTCCATGTCGCCGTAGCCGGACTCCCACGACGACATCGGGTAGCCCGCGACGGTGTTCATCTCCACGTCGACGGCGAGCAGGTAGTTGCAGCCCTCGGTGCCCTGCTCCAGGACGTGCTCCACGAAGTAGGCGGCGTGCAGCCGCTTGCCCTGCAGTCGTCCCTGCATGTCGGTGAAGGCCACCACCACCGTGTCGATGTCACCCTCAGAGATCCGCCGACGCAGGTCGTGGACGCTGAGGTGGCGGTCGTTGCGCAGCGGGTTCATGTCGCCTCCGGGTGTGAACGGGTAGGGGTTCGCAGGTGGGTGGGGGTTCGCCGGGTCATCGCAGCAGCCCCCGCAGGAGCGCGGCGGTGTCGTCGCAGTGCCGCTCCATCGTGCGCCGGGCCCGCGGGCCGTCCCCGGCCAGGACCGCGTCCACGATGGCAGCGTGCTGGGCGTCGGAGTGGTCGATGTTGACCGGCAGGACCGGGATGGCCACCAGCATCTCGTGCAGGCCGGACTGGGCCCGGGTCAGCGCCTCCAGCAGCATCGGCGAACCGGTGGCCGCACCCAGGGCCAGGTGCAGTCGCGAGTCCGCCTGCCGGTGCCCGGCCGCGTCGCGGGCCCCGGACGCCGCGGCCAGACTGTCGAGCAGCTGACGACGGTCCGGCTCGGCGAGCTGCCGTCCGGCCGCCACCTGGCAGACCCCGGCCTCGACCACACGCCGGAAGACCAGGGCGTCCAGAAGCTCCTCGCGTCGCTCCCCCAGGCCGCCGACCGCGGCCTCGCCCGGAGTCGTCGGCGGGTGGTCGACGGTGGTGCCGCCACCCCGTCCCCGGGTCGTCCGCACCATCCCGGCGGCCCGGAGCGCGGCGATGGCCTCCCGCAGGGTGGCGCGCGAGACCTGCATCCGGACCGCCAGCTCGCGCTCGGGCGGCAGGGTGCTGCCGTACGGGTAGACGCCTAGCTGCAGCGCCGTGGCCAGCCGTTCGACGCAGCTCTCGAAGGCGTGCTGCCCCCGTCCCGCACCGAGGACGGCGTCGGCGAGCTGCTCGTCCGGGCCGGGGTAGGGGCGGGGGGTCGGGCTCGTGGTCACTCGCGGTCGCCCGCCACCTCGAGCGGCGGGGCCGCCGGCGTCAGGTCGGAGTCGGGACCGTTCATGAACGTCCGCTTGCCGCTGACGTGCCAGGAGACGAAGGCGAAGACGGCCACCACCAGCACCGCCACCGGGGCATAGTTGAACGTGCTGACCGTCACGGGCGCGGTGGGGGGCAGCACGAACAGCACGCAGATGACCACGACCCAGACCACGGCCACCCAGCCGATCACCGCGCTGAACCGGCCCAGGTTCCACGGGCCGGGGGTGAAGGTCGGGTTCAGCCGTCGGAGCAGCACCGGGATGACGTAGGCGATGTAGAGCCCGATGACCGCGATCGAGGTGACGGCGAAGTAGGCGGTGGTGCTGAAGAGCGCCGGCGAGGCGAGCAGTACCGAGAGCGTGACGCAGAGCCAGATCGAGTTGGTCGGAGTGCCGGTCCGCGGGTTGACCTGGGACCACAGCCGCGAGCCGGGGAGCGCGTGGTCGCGGGAGAAGGCGTACGACATCCGCGAGTTGGCTGTGACCGAGGCCATCCCGCAGAAGAACTGCGCGACGCACACGATGAAGAGCAGGAACTTGGCCATGGTCGGGTTGCCCAGCGCGTCCAGGAAGACCTGGGCCGGCGGCAAGCCGGTCGGGGTGGCAGCCAGCGCGGTCAGCCCCGCCTCGCTCTTGTCGGTGATCGCTGCGGTGATCGAGTAGAGCAGGACGAAGCCGCCCACCACCGAGACCGCGACGCTGGTGACGATCCCCCGCGGTGCGGCCATCGACGCGTTCTTGGTCTCCTCGGCGACGTGGGCGGAGGCGTCGTAGCCGGTGTAGGTGTACTGGGCCATCAGCAGACCCATCAGGAAGACGTACGCCAGGTTGTGCCAGCCGGTCTCGTTGTGGAAGCCGGTCAGGGTCCAAGCCACCGACTGGTGCTTCTCGGGCAGGATCCACAGCGCCGCCACGATGACCAGCACCCCACCGACGTGCCACCAGGCCGAGATGTTGGACAGCATGCTGACCAGGTTGACCCCGAACACGTTGAGCAGCGCGTGGGCCACGACGATGCCCACGAACAGGCCGAAGGTCGTGTACGGGGTCGGCTCGACCCCCCAGACAAGGTTCATGAACGCCATCCAGGTGGAGGCGCAGCCGAAGTCGATGGCCGCGGTGACCGCCACCTCGCCCAGGAAGTTGAACCAGCCGGTGAACCAGGCCCACTCGCGACGGTTCCGCCGGGCCAGCCGGCCGGCCCAGAAGTAGAGCCCGCCCGCGGTCGGGTAGCGCGAGCAGACCTCGGCCATCGCGGCGGCGACGGCCAGCACGAACACCCCCACCAGCAGCCAGCCCAGGACCAGGGTCGAGGGGCCGCCCGAGCGCAAGGCGATGCCGTAGGAGGTGATGCAGCCGGCCAGGATGGAGATGATCGAGAACGAGACGGCGAAGTTGGAGAACCCCGACATCCCCCGGTGCAGCTCCTGGGTGTAGCCGAGCTCGGCCAGGGCCCGCTCGTCGTCGTCCATCTGCGCCTCGATGCTCATGACCGTCCCCGTCCGCCGCCCGTTGGTGGGGCGAGTCTGACCCACCGGACCCATACCCGTCAATGGTTGGACCTCAGACCTTCTGACCTTCGCCTCGCTAGGATCGGCGTATGGCGATGTGGGTGGGATGGCTGGAGTGCGACCTCCTGCTGGGTGACGTGCACTCGCTCAAGGAGAAGCGGTCGGTGGTCCGGCCGCTGGTCGCGGCGCTGCGGAAGACCTTCGCGGTCAGCGTGGCCGAGGTCGACCATCTCGACCTGCACCGTCGGGCCGGGATCGGGGTCGCCCTGGTCAGCCCCGACCGCGCCCACCTGGTCGAGGTCCTGGACGCCGTCGAACGGTCACTGGCCGACCGGCCCGAGGTCGACCTGCTCTCCGCGCGGCGCGCCCTGCGGTCGGCCGAGGACTGAGGGCCCACCCGGTCCCGGTGACCCGCGACCTCTAGTCCGAGGCGACGGTGGCGTCGGGTCGGTGGCGCAGCCCGGCGGCGTACGGGTCGCCGAGGTCCAGGTCGAGGACGGTCCGGGCGGGCGCCAGCAGCGCCGGCTCGTGGCGACACGGCACCCGGTCATCGGGACGCAAGCCGGTCACGGTGTTCCCGTCCTCGATCACGTCCCCGGCCTCGAAGACGTAGTCGGCCGTCGCGAACAGCAGCACCGCGACCTCGCCGGGGCTGATGTCGCGGAAGTGGCACTGCAGGTCCGGCAGGTCGAACACGAACAGGCCGAGCGTGTCCACGACCACGGCCCCGGGGTCGTTGGCGATGCTGATCAGCCGCACGTTGAGCAC
>JBBQAB010000156.1:0-5011 GCA_038198385.1 Propionibacteriales bacterium | reverse complement strand
AGCGGCGGCCCGACAGCTCCGAGGCCTTGCCGATGACCGGGAAGACCTGGTCGATCTCGTACAGGTTGTCCACGTCCTGCAGCAGGTAGGCGACCCGCTCCAGACCCATACCGGTGTCGATGTTCTTGCGGGGCAGGTCGTGGGCGATGTCGAAGTCGTCCTTGCGGCGGACGGTGGAGAGCTCCTCCTGCATGAAGACCAGGTTCCAGATCTCCAGGAACCGGTCCTCGTCCACGACCGGGCCGCCGTCGGGGCCGTACTCGGGGCCGCGGTCGATGTAGATCTCGCTGCACGGTCCACCCGGACCCGGGATCCCCATGTGCCAGTAGTTGTCGAGCAGCCCGCGGCGCTGGATGCGCTCGGCCGGCAGGCCCGCGATGCTGGCCCACAGCCCGGCCGCCTCGTCGTCGGAGTGCAGGACGGTGACCCAGACCTTGTCCGGGCTGAAGCCGTACCCGCCGTCGTCGACCGAGCCGGTGACCAGCTCCCAGGCGTAGCGGATCGCCTCGGCCTTGAAGTAGTCCCCGAAGGAGAAGTTGCCGTTCATCTGGAAGAAGGTGCCGTGCCGGGTGGTCTTGCCGACCTCTTCGATGTCGAGGGTGCGGACACACTTCTGGACGCTCGTGGCCCGGTCGAACGGCGCGGTCTCGGCCCCGGTGAAGTAGGGCTTGAAGGGCACCATGCCCGCGTTCACGAACAGCAGGGTGGGGTCGTTGTAGAGCAGCGGTGCCGAGGGCACCACCTGGTGGCCGCGCTGGGCGAAGTAGTCCAGGAAGCGACGCCGGATCTCGGCGGTTCTCATGTCAGGGTCCTTGTCAGAGTGGGTGCGGGTGGGTCACTCGGGCAGGCCGAGCGTGTCCCGGAGCTCGGTCTCACGCTCAGCCATGGCGGCTCGGACGCGACCGGCGAAGTCCTGGGCCCGCTCGCCGACGCCGGCGACCGAGCCGGACGCCCGCTGGACCAGGGCCTCGGGGCTCGACCGCCGCAGCAGGGACCGGACCTTGTTGACGACGTAGAGCGCGAGGCCGACGCCGAGGGCGAACCAGAAGAGGCGACGGAACATCACTGGCTCCGCTTCGCCTTGCGCCGGGGCGAGCCATCGCCCCTGAGCGCCTTGCGGACGCCGTAGCTCAGGGCTGCGGTCTTGACCAGCGGCCCGCCCAGGGTGGCGGCGAACAGGGTGGACATCTGGGCCGCGGACTCGCTGACCACGGTCGCGTTCTTGCTGACCTTGGCCACGTCCTCGGTGACCAGGCTCAGCTTGCTGAGCTCGTCGTTGGTGGCGCGGACGGTGCCCTGCAGCTCGGTCAGGATGGGGACCGACTCGTGCCCGATGTCGCGGACGGCCAGCCGGACCTCTTCCAGGACCCGGCCCAGCTTGAGCAGGGGGACGGCGGTCAGGGCCACCAGAGCAACGAAGGCGATGGCGGCGATGAGGCCGGCGATTCCGCCAATGGTCATGGAGGCGTTCCTTACGGTTCGTGAGCGGCGGGCGCTGCGGACGTGACGGTGGACCCGACCTGGGTCGTGGTCCGTCCAGCACCTTATCGCGGGGCTCGCGTACGCCACCCCTGCCTTTCCGGGCCGTGGGCAGCGGTGACGGGGTCCGCGGCGGGGCGGCTCGGACCGAGGCGCCCCGCGAACCTGGCGCCAGTGGAGGCCCGTCCCCCGCGTCCCCGCGTGAGTCACCGAACGCAGGACGACTGGCGCCACCTTTCGGGGTGAGGCCCCGGGCCCCGGGGCGGGGTGGTGAAGTGGGGCCCGGCCCCGACGCTGCGGACGGGCCAGGCGGGGACAGGAGACAGGCATGCCCGGACCAGACCACGCGGCCGAGGAGGCCGGCCCCGGGCCCGAACGCACCCCGGACGGGCGCTACATCGTGGTCGGCGGCCGCCGCTGGCGGGCCAGCGACCCCGCGATCCCGGAGCCGCTCCGGGTCGAGCTGGTCGCGGTGCTGATGGAGGCCCGGCGGGCGGTCGGCGCGGCCCAGGGCGACGAGGCGGCGACGACGGCGGCCCGGGCCCGGGTGCAGGACGCCAAGGTCGCCCTGGGTGAGGGGGGCCGGGAGTGGTGGGAGGACCCGGAGCCCGAGGCGCTGCGGACCCGGCTGGGGGCGGCGATGCGCACCCTGCTCCGCCACCGGAAGCCGGAGGTCACCATCTGCCCCAGCGACGCGGCCCGGGTGGCCGGTGGTGAGGGCTGGCGTAGGGCGATGGACGCGGCCCGGGAGGTGGCCACCGCGCTGGCCGACGCCGAGGTGTTGGAGGTACGGCAGCAGGGCATCCGGGTCGACCCGCGGACCGCAACCGGCCCGCTGCGGCTGGCCCGGGGTGCGGCCTGGCCGGACTGAGCCGACAGCCGGACTGAGCCGACCGTCGGGCTCAGGCCGTACGATGACTCGGCCCGCGGCAGTGCGGTCGCGGCCGAGGGTTTGGGTCGGCCGAGCAGCTCCTCGATCCGGGTGAGCCGGGTGCCCATCGCCGCCTCCGCCCCGTGGTCGGTCGGGGCGTAGTAGCGGGCGCCGTCGAGCTCGTCGGGCAGGTACTGCTGGGCCGCGATCCCGCGCGGCTCGTCGTGGGCGTACCGGTAGCCCTTGCCGTGGCCGAGCTGCTTGGCCCCGGCGTAGTGGGCGTCGCGCAGGTGCGGGGGCACCAGACCGATCCGGCCCGCGTTGACGTCGGCCATGGCGGCGTCGATGGCCAGGATCACGGCGTTCGACTTCGGCGCCAGGGCGAGCGCGATGACCGCCTGGGCGAGGTTGATCCTGGCCTCCGGCATCCCGATGAAGGCCACCGCGTCCGCCGCCGCGACGGCGGTGGTGAGCGCGGTCGGGTCGGCCAGCCCGATGTCCTCGGACGCCAGCACCACCAGCCGGCGGGCGATGAAGCGGGGGTCCTCCCCGGCCGCGACCATCCGCGCGAAGTAGTGCAGCGACGCCTGGACGTCAGAGCCTCGGACCGACTTGATGAAGGCGCTGATCACGTCGTAGTGCTGGTCACCGTCCCGGTCGTAGCGGACCGCCGCCTTGTCCACGGCCCGCTCGACGGACCCGGTGTCGATGCTCGCGCTGCCGACCGCGTCCGCCCCGGCTGCCGATTCCTCCAGGTAGGTCAGCGCCCGGCGGGCGTCACCGCCGGCCAGCCGCAGCAGGTCGGCCCGCGCCTCCGGCTCCAGCGTGTAGGTCTCCCCCGCCCCGGTCCGCAGCCCCCGCTCCTCGGTCAGCGCCCGGTCCAGCAGGCCGGAGACGTCCTGGTCGTTGAGTGGCCGCAGGGTCAGCAGCAGGGAGCGGGACAGCAGCGGGGAGATGACCGAGAACGAGGGGTTCTCGGTGGTGGCCGCGATCAGGGTGACGAGGCGGTTCTCGACCGCCGGCAGCAGCACGTCCTGCTGGGTCTTGGAGAAGCGGTGCACCTCGTCGACGAACAGCACGGTCTCCCGGCCGGACCTCAGCTCACGCCGGGCCTGGTCCAGGACGGCCCGGACCTCCTTGACCCCCGCCGTGACCGCGGAGATCTCCACGAAGCGGCGGTTGGTGCTCTGCGAGACCACCGAGGCGATGGTTGTCTTGCCCACGCCGGGCGGTCCCCACAGGAAGACCGACATGGCCTCGCCGGAGGCCAGCCGACGCAACGGTGATCCTGGACCGAGCAGGTGCTGCTGGCCGACGATCTCCTCGACCGTACGGGGCCGCATCCGGACCGCGAGCGGAAGACCGCTCCGGTCGGTGTCGGCCAGGCTGCCCGCCCCGACCCCGGGGACGCCGGGGTTGCCACCGGCCTCGGCTCCGCCGAACAGATCCTCGCTCACTCCCGCACCCCGTTCATCGCCTGCACCCTAGTCTGACGCGACGGTGCCCGGCTCCGGCTCCGGCTGCGCGTAAGGGCCGCGGGGACGAGCCATGGGGACGGCACCGCGCCCGGGCCCGGACTTGGGACAGGTCATTCGATCGGTTCCCGACGTGTCAGTGGCCGCCCGTACGGTGATCGTGCTGGTGGTCAGGTCCCTGACCGGGCTGTTGGTCGGCTGGCGGATCCGCAGCTCGTTCTGGGGGGCGGCCGCGGGCCACCTCATCGTGCTGGTCCTCGCCTACGCCATCTCCTGGGTGATGGCCTCCGTCGGCCTGCTTGCCGTACCGGCGGGCCACCAGCCGCTGAACGGTGGTGGCCCGCCCGGGGTCAGGCGGAGGTCGCCGCTACGGAAACCGGCTCGGCCGTGGCCGCGTCGCCCTTGGCGGGCTCGGGCTTGGCGTCCACTCCGGCCTCCTGACGCTGCTGCGGGGTGATCGGGGCCGGCGCGTCGGTCAACGGATCCACGCCCCCACCGGACTTGGGGAAGGCGATCACGTCGCGGATCGACTCCGAGCCCGACAGCAGGGCACAGATCCGGTCCCAGCCGAAGGCAATGCCGCCGTGCGGGGGGGCCCCGAAGCTGAAGGCGTCCAGCAGGAAGCCGAACTTCGCCTGCGCCTCGTCGGGGCTGATGCCCATCACGCTGAACACCCGCTCCTGGATGTCGCGGCGGTGGATACGGATCGACCCGCCGCCGATCTCGTTGCCGTTGCAGACCATGTCGTAGGCGTACGCCAGTGCCGACCCGGGGTCGGTGTCGAAGGTGTCCACCGACTCGGGCTTGGGCGAGGTGAACGCGTGGTGCACCGCGGTCCAGGCCCCGCCACCGACGGCCACGTCGCCGGCGGCGACCGCCTGGCTGGCCGGCTCGAAGAGCGGCGCGTCCAGCACCCAGGCGAAGGCCCAGGCCGACTCGTCGATCAGACCGACGCGGCGGCCGATCTCCAGCCGGGTCGCGCCGAGCAGGGACTGGGCCTGGCTGCGCGGACCCGCGGCGAAGAAGACGCAGTCGCCCACGGACGCCCCGACCTGCTCCGCCAGACCCGCCCGCTCGGACTCGGACAGGTTCTTGTCTACCGGGCCGCAGAGCTCGCCGTCCTCCCCCACCAGCACGTACGCCAGCCCCCGGTGCGCTCGCTGCTTGGAGAAATCCTGCCACGCGT
>JBBQAB010000155.1:0-2455 GCA_038198385.1 Propionibacteriales bacterium | reverse complement strand
CGGGGAGGGGAGTCGAACCCCAGACGAGCTCCTGATCACCTGAGGGTGCCGGGGAGGGGAGTCGAACCCCCATGTCCTTGCGAACAGGCGGGTTTGAGCCGCCCGCGTATACCTTTCCGCCACCCCGGCCGGGGTCTCCGCCTCGCGTCCCCGGCCTGGCCGGGGTCGCTGAGCTCGTCGTATTGTGCCACACACACGGCCGGTCCGGCCCGGGCGTTCCGCCGACGCAGGACGCCCGGGACCCCGCCCGACGTGCTCACCGGAGATGCCTCGGAAACCTTTCGTCACACATCCTGGCTAGAGTGAGCCCGTGACGAACGCAGAGATTCCGACGAACGACAGCGCAGCGACGCGCGTGGTCGTCGCCGAGGACGAGGTCCTGATCCGGCTGGACCTGGTCGAGATGCTGACCGAAGAAGGCTACGACGTGGTGGGTCAGGCGGGAGACGGTGAGGCGGCGGTGCAGCTCACCACCGACCTACGCCCCGACCTGGTCGTGATGGACGTCAAGATGCCCAAGCTGGACGGCATCAGCGCCGCCGAGCAGATCGCGACCCAGCGGATTGCGCCGGTCGTGATGCTGACCGCGTTCAGCCAGCGTGACCTGGTGGACCGGGCCCGTCAGGCCGGGGCCATGGCGTACGTGGTGAAGCCGTTCGGCAAGGCCGACCTGATCCCCGCCATCGAGATCGCGCGGGCCCGTTTCGCCGAGATCCAGGCGGTCGAGGCCGAGGTTGCCGACCTGACCGAGCGGCTCGAGTCCCGCAAGGCCGTCGACCGGGCCAAGGGGCTGTTGCAGACCGGTCTGGGCCTGACCGAGCCGGAGGCGTTCCGGTGGATCCAGAAGACCGCCATGGACCTGCGGAAGTCGATGCGTGAGGTCGCCGACGGCGTCATCGAGCACGGGTCGGCCAACAACAAGAAGAGGTAGCCGCACCCGACCGATGGGCGGCAGCCCGGTCGGACCGGAGATGACGAAGGGCCCCTGCTCGGTGAGCAGGGGCCCTTCGTGCGTTCGACGGTCAGTGACCACCCAGGTAGGCCGAGGCTACCGAGTCGTCGTCCAGCAGGTCAGCGGCGTTCCCCTGCAGGTTGAGGCTGCCCGACTCCAGCACGTAGGCGTAGTCGGCGATCTCCAGGGCGGCCAAGGCGTTCTGCTCCACCAGCAGGACGGTGACCCCCTGCTCGCGGATCCGCTCGATCGTCTCGAAGATGACGTCGACCAGCACGGGCGCCAGCCCCATGGAGGGCTCGTCCAGCAGCAGCAGGGTCGGGTTGCCCAGCAGAGCGCGGGCGACGGCCAGCATCTGCTGCTCACCGCCCGACATGGTGCCGGCCTTCTGGTCGATCCGCTCCCGCAGTCGAGGGAACAGCTCGAGCACCCGCTCGCGGTCCTCGGCGATGACGGCGGTGTCCTTGCGGGTGTACGCCCCCAGGTCGAGGTTCTCCGACACGGTCATCCGCTGGAAGATCTTGCGACCTTCCGGAGACTGGCAGATACCCAGCTTGACCACGTCGTGACCCGGTACGCCGTTGATCCGCTCGCCCTTGAACATCACGTCGCCCGACTTGGGCTTCAGCAGCCCCGAGATCGTCCGCAGGGTGGTCGACTTGCCCGCCCCGTTCGACCCGATCAGGGTGACGATCTCGCCGGCGTAGACGCTGAGGGAGAGTCCCTTGACGGCGGCGATGTTGCCGTAGCTGACGTTCAGGTCGGTGAGCTCGAGGATCTTCTCCTTTCCCTCTCCGCGGGCCTTGGTGCCGGGCTCCGGCTGCAGGTCGGTGCTCATGACTTCTTCCTCTTGCCCTCGCGCGTGCCGGTCTTGCCCAGGTAGGCCTCGATCACGGTCTGGTTGTTGCGGATGTCGTCGGGAGTGCCCTCGGCGATCAGGTTGCCGCGGTCGAGCACGGTGATCCGCTCGCTGATCTTCATGATCACGCTCATGTCGTGCTCGATCAGCAGGACCGACATGTCCTTCTCGTCCCGGACCCGGTAGACGAAGTCGTTGAACTGCTGCGACTCCTGCGGGTTCATCCCAGCCGTGGGCTCGTCCAGGAGCAGGATCGTGGGACGCAGGGCCATCGCGCGGGCGATCTCGAGCCGGCGCTGGTCGCCGTAGGAGAGATTCCGCGCGAGCTCGCCCTCGGCCTTGCCGATCCCGACGTACTGGAGCAGGTCCCGGGCGGTGTCGCGCGCCTCGCGCTCCTCGCGCCGCTGGCTGGGCGTCCGGAAGATGGTCGAGAGCACCCCCGCCTTGAGGTGTGGGTGCATCGCGACCATCACGTTCTCCTCCGCCGTCATGAGGCCGAACAGCCGGATGTTCTGGAACGTCCGGGCCATCCCCATCGCCGCCCGCTTGTGCGGCTTGATGGCGGTGACGTCCTTCCCGTTCAGGAAGACCGTGCCCTCGCTGGCCTCGTAGAGACCGGTCAGCACGTTGAAGAAGGTGGTCTT
>JBBQAB010000154.1:0-2180 GCA_038198385.1 Propionibacteriales bacterium | reverse complement strand
GGCAGCCGGCTGGTCAGCGAGTTCGACGTTACCGACCTGGTCGTCCCCGGCGAGAACGTGATCGCCGTCCGCGTCCACCAGTGGTCGTCCATGACCTACCTCGAGGACCAGGACCAGTGGTGGCTGCCGGGCATCTTCCGCGACGTCACCCTGCTCGCCCGCCCGCGCGGCGCGATCGACGACGTCTGGCTGCAGACCGACCTGGACCCCGCCACCGGCGGCTCGGTGACCCCCGAGATCGTCGCCGCCGACGCCGCCTTCCCGGTGACGGTCGAGATCCCCGAGCTGCAGGTCAGCCGGATCTTCGCCAGCGCGGCCGAGGTGGCCGGGTTCGGCGTCGGTGCGGTCGACGGGTGGAGTGCGGAGACTCCCCGGCTCTACGAGGCCCACGTCCGCTCAGCCGGCGAGACGGTAACCCTTCAGCTCGGCTTCCGCCGGGTCCAGATCGAGGGTGACATCTTCTCCGTCAACGGCACGCAGGTCATCTTCGCCGGCATGAACCGGCACGAGACCCACCCCGTACGCGGTCGGATGTTCGACGCCGACCACGCCCGGGCCGACCTGGTGCACATGAAGCGGGCCGGGGTGAACGCCATCCGGACCAGCCACTACCCGCCGCACCCGGGCGTCCTGGAGCTGGCCGACGAGCTCGGCTTCTGGGTCGTCGACGAGTGCGACCTGGAGACCCACGGCTTCGTCTTCCTGGACTGGCTCGGCAACCCCAGCGACGACCCCCGCTTCGGCGACGCCTACCTGGACCGGATCGAGCGGACCGTCGAGCGGGACAAGAACCACCCCAGCATCGTCATCTGGTCCCTGGGCAACGAGGCCGGCACCGGAGCCAACCTGGCGGCGATGGCCAACTGGGTCCGACGCCGCGACCCGGCCCGTCCGGTGCACTACGAGGGCGACTACACCGGGGCGTACACAGACGTGTACTCCCGGATGTACCCCAACTTCGCCGAGACCGCCGCCATCGGGGGCCAGTCCGGCCCGTTGCTGGGCTGTACCGCGGCCGAGGGTCAGCGGGTGCGGACCAAGCCGTTCCTGATGTGCGAGTTCGCGCACGCGATGGGCAACGGCCCCGGCGGGATGAAGCTCTACGACGACCTGGTCGAGCGCTTCCCGCGGCTGCACGGCGGCTTCATCTGGGAGTGGCGCGACCACGGTCTGCTCACCCACACCGCCGACGGCACCCCCTTCTACGGCTACGGCGGTGACTTCGGCGAGGTCGTGCACGACGGCAACTTCGTCATGGACGGCATGATCAGGCCCGATGAGACGCCGATGCCCTCCCTGGCCGAGTTCACCGTGGTCAACCAGCCCGTGGTGCTGTCCCAGACGCCCGACGGCCTGACGGTCCGCAGCCGTTACCACACGCTGCGGACCGACCACCTGCGCTTCCTGGCCGTACGCGAGGTCGACGGACACCCCGCCGACGAGCTGGAGCTGGAGGTCGCCTCCCTGGCGCCGGGTGAGAGCACCGGGGTGACCCTGCCCGCGGCCCTGGTCGCGAGCGCGTCCGGGTCCTCCGAGGCCTGGCTCACCGTGACCGCCGTGCTGGCCCAGGACGCCCCGTGGGCCGCCGCCGGCCACGTCGTGGCGATCCAACAGCTCGCGCTGAACCCGGCCCCGACCCCGACCCTCGGGCACCCCCGGGCGGGTGCCCCGGTGACCGCCGTCGAGCCGGCGGGCGGCGGCGCGAGCCCGAATCCCCCGATCTCCTCGACCCTGACGGTGGGCCCGGTGGAGCTGGACGCGATAACCGGCCGACTGCGCCGCCTGCACGGGGTCGAGGTCGACGGTCCCCAGCTCGAGCTGTGGCGCGGACCGACGGACAACGACCGCAGCGACAGCCGCGGTTCCTTCGAGCTGAGCGACCCCGACGAGACCCGCGGCGAGGGCGTTCCCGGGCCGTCCTCGGAGGCCCGCTGGCGCGAACGGGGCCTCGACCGCCTGGTGCACCGGCTCACCGGCCTACAGCGGGTCGGCGACGAGGTCGTCGTCACCCACCGGGTGTCGGCGGCCAACAGCGGTCTGTTCGTCGACACCGTCCAACGCTGGCGGGCGGAGGGGTCCGAGGTCACCCTGGTGGTCGAGGCCGTTCCCTCTCCGGGCTGGGACTGCACCTGGCCGCGGGTGGGCGTCCGCCTCGGCCTGCCGGCCGCGCTGCGGGAGGC
>JBBQAB010000153.1:0-4045 GCA_038198385.1 Propionibacteriales bacterium | reverse complement strand
TGGCGATCGGGCCCATCCTGGTCATCGTGGCCGGCCGGGACTACCCCCAGGGCGCCTCGGTGGTGCTCGCGGCCCTCAGCGTCTTCTTCACCACGGTGGTCGGCGCGTTGCTCGGGCTCCGGGCGGCGCCGCGCACCTCGCTCGACGTGATCCGGGCGTACGGCGGAACCCGGCTGACCGAGCTCCGCAAGGTCCAGCTCATCGCCGCCCTGCCCCACCTGTTCGCCGCCCTGAAGATCGCCGCCCCGGCCGCGTTCCTGGGCGCCGTGCTCGCGGAGTACCTCGGGAGCGGGGGCGACCAGAGCCTGGGCCGGGCGCTGATCGCGGCCCAGAGCAACTCCAACGGCCCCCGCCTGTGGTATCTCGCCCTGGTCTCCGGCGGGGTCGCGGGCCTCGCGTACGCGCTGATCGGGCTGCTCGCCAAGGCCGTCACCCCCTGGTCCTCCGGCGCCCCGGGAGGACGAGGATGAGCGCCGCCACCACGCCGCTGACCGAGACGGTGTCGAACAGGACGGTCGCCGCCGCCGTGCTCCGTCGGGTCGGGGTGTCGGTCGTCGTGGTCGTGACCGCCCTCGTCGTGCTCGCGGCGCTGTGGGTGCTGCTGCTGAAAGCGTTCGACGTCTCGTCGTTCGTGGGCAAGACCCCGGTCGACGTCTTCCACTACCTGTTCACCGCCAAGCCGTCCCGGGGGGTGCGCCCCGCCTCGGTGACCGACGCGACGGCGCGCTCCCAGCTGCTCAGCGCGTGGCTCGTCACCCTGGTCGACGCCGGAATCGGCTTCGTCACCGGGCTGGTCGTGGCCATGCTCGTGGCCGCGTCGTTCATCGTCGTCAAGCCGTTCGAGTTCGCGTTCATGCCCATCGCGATGCTGCTGCGGTCGGTGCCGCTGGTGGCGATGGCGCCGGTGCTGCTGCTGATCTTTGGTCAGGGCAAGCTCGGGGTGGCCACGATCGGGGCCATCGTCGTGCTCTTCCCCGCCCTGGTGAACATCGTCCTCGGGCTCCGGTCGGCCTCGCCCCTGGCCCTGGACCTGATCCGGGTCAACGGCGGCTCGACCTGGACCGAGCTGCTGCTGGTCCGACTGCCCTCTGCCCTGCCCAGTGTCTTCGCCTCCATCCGGATCTCGGTCCCCGGGGCCATCGTCGGCGCGATGCTGGCCGAGTGGCTGGCCGGCTTCACCGGCCTGGGCGGCATCCTCAGCATGTACAAGGGCCGGGGCAACTTCGGTGGGGTCTGGGCCATCGTGGTCGTCTCGGTGGTCACCTCCATCGTCGGCTACGCGGTGGCCGCGATCGCCGAGTCGGCCGCCCTGGCAGCCTGGGGGCCCAACGCCGGGAAGCGCTGAGCGCTCCGGCCGGAACGACACAGGTCCCGCCGCGGAACGCGACGGGACCTGCCAGGTCGTACGGGTCGATCGGTCGTACGGGTCGATCGGTCGTACGGGTCGATCAGGTCTCGCGGGTCTTGGGCGAGCTGTCCTCGGTCCGGGCCGGGTTCTTCTCGGACAGGTCGCCGAGCAGCTCCTCGATCGTGCTCATCGCCTCGGCCGACAGGGTGACCCCGCTGGCCTTGACGTTCTCGTGGACCTGCTCGGGCCGCGAGGCCCCGATGATGGCGGTGGCCACGTTCTTGTTCTGCAGCACCCAGGCGATGGCCAGCTGGGCCAGCGACAGGTCGACCTCCTCCGCGATCGGCTTGAGCTGCTGGACCCGCTCGAGCACGTCGTCGCGCATGAAGCGCTTGATCATGTCCGCGCCCCCCTTGTCGTCGGTGGCCCGCGAGCCCTCGGGCAGCGGCTGGCCGGGGACGTACTTCCCGGTCAGCACCCCCTGGGCGATGGGGGACCAGACGACCTGGGAGATGCCGAGCTCCTCCGAGGTGGGAACCACGTCGGACTCGATGACCCGCCACAGCATGGAGTACTGCGGCTGGTTGGAGATGAGCTGGAAGCCCAGCTCGGTGGCCAGCTTGTGCCCGGCCCGGAGCTGCTCGGCGGTCCACTCGCTGACCCCGACGTAGAGGACCTTGCCCTCGCGGACGACGTCGGCGAACGCCTGCATCGTCTCCTCGAGCGGCGTCTCGTAGTCGTAGCGGTGGGCCTGGTAGAGGTCGACGTAGTCGGTCTGCAGGCGGGTCAGGGAGCCGTTGATGGACTCCATGATGTGCTTGCGAGACAGGCCGGAGTCGTTGGGACCCTTGGGCCCGGTCGGTCCGAAGACCTTGGTGAAGATCTCGACCGACTCGCGCCGCTCGCCCTTGAGGGCCTCGCCGAGGACGGTCTCGGCCTTGGTGTTGGCGTACACGTCGGCGGTGTCGAAGGTGGTGATGCCCGCCTCGAGGGAGGCCTTCACACACGCCATGGCGGTGTCGTTCTCGAGCTGACTGCCGTGGGTCAGCCAGTTGCCGTAGGTGATCTCGGAGATCTTGAGGCCGGAGTTGCCTAGGTAACGAAAGTGCATACCTCCGTTATACAACCTTGTAAACCGCGGCCCGACACCGCCCACCCCCCATGGGCAGAATTCGTCCCTGTCAGACCTCGGTGGGCACCAGGGCGGCGAGCCGACGGCTCCGGCTCCGGCGGGCCCGGCTGAGCCCGGCGAAGGTCATGATGACCAGGGCCAGCCAGACCAGTGAGAAGCCGACCCAGCGCCCGGTCGACATGCTCTCGTGGAAGTAGAGGATCCCGAGCAGGAACTGCAGGGTCGGGGCGAGGTACTGCAGGAGGCCCAACGTGGAGAGGGGCAGCCGGGTGGCCGAGGCGGCGAAGAAGAGCAGCGGTACCGCCGTCACGAGACCCGTGGCCACCAGCAGCAGGCTGTGGGCCCACCCGAGGGTGAGGAAGGTGCTGGCCCCGGTGACCTGCAGGTAGACCAGGTAGCCCAGCCCGACCGGGGTCAGGAGGGCCGACTCGATGGTCAGGGTCTGCACCGCGCCGCCGTTCACCTGCTTCTTCATCACCCCGTACGTGGCGAAGCTGGCCGCGAGCACCAGCGAGATCCAGGGCAGGTGGCCGTAGTCGATGGTGAGCACGACCACCGCCACGGTGGCCAGTCCGACGCTGACCCACTGCAGGACGGCCATCCGCTCGTGCAGCACGATGACGCCGACCAGGATCGAGAGGATCGGGTTGATGTAGTAGCCGAGCGATGTCTCCACCACGTGACCGTGGTTGACCGCCCAGATGTAGACGCCCCAGTTCACCGAGACCACGGCGGCGGCCAGGCCGAGCATCAGCAGGGTCCGGCGGGTGGCCATGGCGGCGAGCCAGCCGCGGGGCAGCAGGACCAGGGCGAGCACGAGCGAGACGACCAGCGACCAGACCACCCGGTGGGCCAGCAGCTCGAGCGAGCCCGCCTGCTTCACCAGGGGCCAGAAGAGGGGCACCACGCCCCACAGCCCGTACGCCGCGAGCCCGTACCCGATGCCCTTGCGCTCGCCATCCCCACGGTCGCTCGTCCGCTCGGTCACCGGTGTCCTCCTGTCGCCGGAAAGAGGTTAGCCCAACTCAGCAACGGATGAGTCCCTAGGATCGAGGCATGACCACGACCGAGCCCGGCTCCCGCCCCTCGACCCAGCCCGGCGTGGGGCAGGGGCCCGCCGGCATCGAGCTGAACGGCCTCAACACCATCGACGAAAGTGAGCGCCGCGGCGTGGCCCGGGACCTGTTCTGGCCCTGGTTCGGGGCCAACGTCTCCGTGCTTGGTATCAGCTACGGCGCGTTCGTCCTCGGCTTCGGGATCTCCTTCGTTCAGGCCACCGTCGTCGGTGTGGTCGGGATCGTGCTGTCCTTCCTGCTCTGCGGGTTCGTGGCCCTGGCCGGCAAACGCGGCTCGGCCCCGACCATGGTGCTGAGCCGGGCGGCCTTCGGGGTCCGGGGCAACCGGCTTCCGTCGCTGCTGTCCTGGCTGCTCACTGTGGGCTGGGAGACCGTCCTCACCTCGCTGGCCGTGCTGAGCACGGCCACGGTGCTGGGTCGACTCGGCGCCGGCGGCGGGACAGGGACCAAGATCGTGGCCCTGGTCGTGGTGGCCGCGCTGATCGTGGC
>JBBQAB010000152.1:0-3559 GCA_038198385.1 Propionibacteriales bacterium | reverse complement strand
GGGTCAGCAGCGCGCCGTACACCGGCTGCAGCCGGTCGGCGACCGTGGAGAAGACGACCGGTGCGGGCCCGGCCAGGTCCGCGTGCAGCCGGGTGCAGAGGTTCAGCTGGTAGTAGTCGCCCCGGTGGATGCCCTCCACCACCGACTCCACCGCGGCCAGGTAGCCGTCACGGACCCGGCCGGGGTCGGAGCCCGTCGAGAACACCGGAGCGTCGGCCTCGTCCGATCGGAGCGAGGGGGAGGGGGACCGAAGCGAGGGGGATGCGGACCGAAGCGGGAGGCCGGCCGCGACCGCCGTCAGCCGGGTCCGCGCGCGGACGAGTGCGGCGGCGACGGCCTCCTCCCGACCGGGAAGCCCGAGCGTCTCGAATGACCACCCCTGGTCGGCCCGCCAGCGCAGCAGGCTGTCGTAGAACGCCAACGACGTCCGGTGCGGGGCGTAGCCCAGACCGACCAGCCAGCCGCCCCCCACCCCGTCGAAGGGGCCGACCGGGGCCGCGAGGTCGTCCAGGAAGCCTGTCGCGTCGGCTGCGGCGTCGAGGGTGACCTCGCGCAACGGCTGCTCCAGGACGACCACCCCGCCGCCGAACCACCCACCCCACAAGACGCCAGCCCCCGCGGCCGGGTCGAGACGGGCCACCAGCGCGGCCGGGTCGGCGTCGGAGGTCAGGTCGAGCCGCCAGGGACCGGCGGTGCCGTGCCCGACCCGGTCGTCCTTGAAGCCTGGCTCGCCCTTGGGTCCTGCCTGGTCCGGGTGGCTCGGCTGGTTCGGGTGGCTCGGCTGGTCCGGGTGGGCCGCGGCGGGAACCCTGGGCTCAGTCATCTCCAGCCGGACCGGCGAGGCTGGCCAGGATCCGGGTCGCGCTCGAGCCGAGGTCCAGCCGCTCGGTGACCGCGGCGAACGCCTTCGGGTGGGCCGGAGTGCGGGGGAGGGCCAGCTGGTCGAAGGTCACGCCCAGGTCGATGTCGGTGGCGACCGCCACCACCGCCGGGGCGACCGCGAGATAGTCGATGGCCGCCCCCAGCTTGGAGCGGACCGACGGGCTGAGGCGGCTGGGGCTCCGGCTGGCCTCGACGAGGATGCCCTCCAGGTCGCCGTAGCTCGCGATCAGGCTGGCGGCGGTCTTCTCCCCGACACCCGAGACCCCGGGCAGGCCGTCGGAGGCGTCCCCCCGCAGGGTGGCGAAGTCCACGTAGGCCGAGGGCGGCACCCCGTAGCGCTGCTGGACCCAGGCCTCGTCGACCTGCTCGTGCCTGCCCACCCCCCGGGCGGTGTAGAGAACCCGGACCTCGCGGGCGTCGTCCACGCACTGGAAGAGGTCCCGGTCCCCGGTGACCACCTCGGCCGGCATCGGGGTCCGCGCGGCCAGGGTGCCGATCACGTCGTCGGCCTCGTAGCCGTCATGACCGACCACGGCGATCCCCAGGGCGTGCAGCACCTCGAGGATCCAGGGCACCTGGACCGCCAGCGAGGCCGGGGCCGCCTCGCCCTGGGTGGCCGCGGAGCTGGCCATCTCGCGGACCACCGTCTCCTCGGCGTCGGCGACCCGGTGGGCCTTGTAGGACGGGATCAGCTCGACCCGCCACTGCGGGCGCCAGTCGTTGTCCCAGCAGCAGGCCAGATGGGTCGGGACGTAGGTGTCCACCAGGCGGGAGATGAAGTCCATCAGACCGCGGACCGCGTTCACGGGCGTGCCGTCGGGAGACCGGACGGAGTCGGGGACGCCGTAGAAGGCGCGGAAGTAGAGCGAGGCGGTGTCCAAAAGCAAAATCTTCTGTTCGCGCACAGCCGAATACTGACACGATGACGGTATGGAGCAGCTTGACCGGCGCATTTTGTCGCTGTTGGCCCGTGACGGCCGGATGTCCTACACCGACATCGGCAAGGAGACCGGGCTGTCCACCTCGGCCGCCCAGCAGCGGGTCCGGCGGCTCGAGCAGCGAGGGGTGGTCAAGGGATACCGCGCCGTCCTGGACGCCGAGGAGCTGGGGCTGCTGGTGACGGCGTTCGTGGCCATCAAGCCGTTCGACCCGCGTCAGCCCGACGACGCCCCTGAGCTGCTGCAGCACATCGACGAGATCATCTCCTGCTACTCGGTGGCCGGGGAGCCCAGCTACATCCTCAAGGTGCAGGTGCCCTCCATGACCCACCTGGAGTCCCTGCTGGCCCGGATCCGCGCCGACGGCAAGGTCTCCACCCACACGACCACGGTGCTCTCCACCCCGTACGAGGACCGGCCGGCGATCTGAGCCCGACGCGCATGACGCCGCCGCGCCCTGCTGCGGCTTCCGCACCGGTCCCGGCGGCCGTCCGGCTGCTGACTGGCGGCCGGATCCTCGGCGCCCCGGGAGCGACCGCCCTGGTGACCGAGGGCGAGCTCATCACCTTCGTCGGGTCCGACGACCAGGCCCGTCAGTACGCCTCCGGCGCCCCCGAGACCACGCTGGCCGGCCGGCTGCTGACCCCGGCGTTCGTGGACGCCCACCTGCACGCCGTCCAGACCGGTCAGATGATGGCCGGGCTGGACCTGCATCAGGTGCCGAGCCGCACCGCCCTGCTGGACGCGGTGGCGGCCTACGTCACCCGGCACCGCTCCGGGGTCGTCGTCGGCCAGGGCTGGGACGAGCGCGAGTGGGCCGACCCCCGACCGCCGACCCGGACCGAGCTGGACCGCGCCGGCAGCGGGGCTGCGGTCTACCTGGCCCGGATCGACGTGCACTCGGCCGTGGTCTCCACTGCCCTGCTCGCCCAGCTCCCCGACGTCAGCGACGCCGTCGGCTTCTCCGCCGACGGGCTGCTGACCCGCGAGGCCCACCACCTGTGCCGAGGTCGGATGGACCGGCTGTTCAGCGACGCGGAGCGACGGGCCGCCGCCCGGGCCGCCCTCCGGAGCGCCGCCGCCTTGGGGGTTGCCTGGGTCCATGAGCTGGGCGGTCCGCACCTGGGGCCGCTGGAGGACCTGACCCGGGTCGCCGACGTGGGGGGCGAGCTCGGACTGGGCGTCGTCACCTACTGGGGTGAGCTGGCCTCACCCGACGCCCTCGAACGGGCCCGACGGGTCGGGGCCGCCGGGCTTGCGGGTGACCTCTGCGTCGACGGAGCCATCGGGTCCCGGACCGCCGCCCTGTGGCAGCCCTACGCCGACGCGTCGCTCTCGCATCCGTACGCCGTGGAAGGGCACGCAGACGCAGGGCACGGGGGGGACGGCCGCGACCTGCAGCGGGGTGCGCGCTACCTCGACGACGCCGAGATCGCCAACCACGTCGAGCAGTGCACCCGCGAGGGTCTGCAGGCCGGGTTCCACTGCATCGGGGACGAGGCGGTGGCCGCGGCCGTGTCCGGCCTGCGGGCCGCCGCAACCCGGTTGGGCGCCGAGCGGGTGCGCGCGGCCCGGCACCGGCTGGAGCACGTGGAGATGGTCGACCCGACCGACTTCGCCACGCTGGCCGACCTCGGGGTGGTGGCCAGCGTGCAACCCGCCTTCGACGCGCTGTGGGGCGGACCGGACGGGCTCTACCAGGCGCGTCTGGGTCGTCGTGCCGACACCATGAACCCGCT
>JBBQAB010000151.1:0-2148 GCA_038198385.1 Propionibacteriales bacterium | reverse complement strand
GCTACGACAAACGCGACTACATCTACCGCGGCACCACCACCGTCGCTGCCATCATGATCTGGCTCCGCGACCCCGTCACACCCCCATTACGGGACACGCCCTAGTCCGACAGGCCCGGCCAGGCGCGCAGTGGCGCACCCCAGGACCGTGCGGTCCGCGCCGTGGCCGCGAGTGCGCTGAGGGCCTCGGTCCGGTCGGCCCCGGTCGCGGCGGCGGCCAGCCAGAGCCCGCAGAACGGCAGCAGGGCGGTCTCCACCCGCCGCAGCAGGGTTTGCGCGCTGGCCGCGTCCCTGACGGTGACCGAGGGGGTGTACGCCGCCTCGCCGGGCGGCACCTCGGCCCCCCTGGTCACCAGCCGGTCGCTCAGGCGGGCCAGCAGGACCCGGTGGTCCCGAAGATCGGCCACGGCGCGGTCCCGGGTCTTGCCGACTGCCCCCAGCCGTCCAATGGCCAGCTGGTAGCCGTAGACCACCGCGTGCAGCTGCTCGACGAGCTGCTGCTGGGCGACCACGTCGGAAACCACGGCCAGCGGCCGGTGCGGGCCCAGCGGCACCACCGCGGCGCCGTCGGGGAGGGCGCCGGCGTGGCCGGCGCCGGCCACCGCTATCGCGCCGTAGACCAGCGCCGCGCTCCCGGACAGGGTGACCGCCGTACGCCGCAACCGCGTCGCCTGGGCGGCCTCCTCCTTGGCCAGCAGCGCGAGGGAGGCAGCCAGGCTGAGCCGGGCCACCGACGGCGCGGCACCGGCCGGCGGGCTCGCCGCCGCCGTGGTGGGGCGGCTGCCCGGGTCGGGTGCGACCAGAGCGACGGCGTGCTCGGCGTGGACGGGGCCGAGCCAGGTGAGGAACGACCTCTGGCCCCTCGACAGGCTGATCCGGTGCGGTCCGGTGAGGATCGCGGCGGACAGGTCGGCCAGGCTCTGCTCGGCGACGGCGGTCTGGAGCGCCGTGGTCGGTGGGCCCGACGGGCTCGCAGGGACCGACGCCCCGCGCGCCGGAGCCGGGGTCGTTCCCCGTCCGGAGACGGTGGGGCTGCTCGTCGTGCAGCCGGTCAGGGCCCAGCCCAGCAGCGGGCCGCCGAGAGCGAGCACCTCGCGTCGGCGCCAGGGCCGCGGGGGCGTACGCGCGGTCCCCGGCGGGCGCGTTGGTGATCCGGGCACGCGGAGACGCTACCCCAGCTGGCCGGTATGCTCGCTGGACGCGCTCCTGGTGCGCAACACAACCGCTCATCACAACTGCTCGTCACAACCGAATCGAAGGACACTGATGAAAGACAACCAGATCGCCGGTGTGCTGACTCCGATCCTGGCCCAGTTCGACCTCGAGTTGGAAGTCGTCGAGGTGATCCCCGCCGGAAAGCGTCGGCTGCTCCGCGTCGTCGTGGACGGCGAAGGACCCGAGGGCCGCGGCCCACTCCTCGATGACATCGCCGCCGCCGCCAAGGCGTGCTCACTGGAGCTGGACTCCTCCGGGGTGGACGGCAGCGCCGCGTACACCCTCGAGGTCACCTCCCGCGGCGTCAGCCGCCCGCTCGAGCTGCCGCGGCACTGGCGTCGCAACGCCGGCCGCCTGGTCGAGGTCTCCACCGTCACCGGCGAGACCGTCACCGGACGGGTCGGGGACAGCACCGAGGACGCCGTCACCCTGGACGTCGACGGCACGCCTCGCGAGGTGCCCTTCGCCGAGGTCAAGAAGGCCTTGGTCCAGGTCGAGCTCAACCGCCCGTCATCATCTGAAAGTGAGGATGTCTGATGGACATCGACATCTCCGTGCTCCGCCTGATGGAGCGAGAGAAGGACCTGCCCTTCGACGTGCTCGTGAGCGCGATCGAGGAGGCGCTCTACACCGCGTACGACCGCACCGAGGGCTCCGTGCCCGGCGCCCGGGTCGAGCTCAACCGCAAGTCCGGTCACGTGGCCGTGATGGTGCCCGAGCTGGACGAGGACGGCAACCGGGTCGGGGAGTACGACAACACCCCCGAGGGCTTCGGCCGGGTGGCTGCCTCGACCGCCCGCCAGGTCATCATGCAGCGGCTTCGCGACGCCGAGGACGACATCAAGTTCGGCCACTTCGCCGGCGTGGAGGGAGACATCCTCTCCGGGGTCGTCCAGCAGAACAAGGACACCCGGACCGTCCTGGTCGACCTCGG
>JBBQAB010000150.1:0-5158 GCA_038198385.1 Propionibacteriales bacterium | reverse complement strand
GCCGGGGCCGAGGACCTAGTCCACGGCGCCAAGCGCGACATCGTCGTGATGGACCACAGTGCGCGACTGCTTCGCCAAGCTGCTGAAAACGTGTGACCTGTCCCTGAGCGGCCAAGGGGTCGTGCATCGCGTCATCACCGACCTGGCCGTCCTCGACGTTGAGGCTGGCGCTTTTCACCTGGGGGAGCTGGCGCCCGGGGTTGACCTGGCCACGGTGGTCGCCCGCACCGACGCTCCCCTGGCCGACGGGACCGCGAGCCGTTAGCGGCGTGCAGGGCGGGGCCGTTGAGCGGGCACGTCCAGCTCGGTCAACCGGAACGGGAACCACCGGGGCAGGCTGGGGCGAGAGCTGCCCCAGGCGGGTAGGCGGTCAGGCGGTCAGGGGTGCGGGGCCTGCGTGGGCTGGTCCTCAGCCGGGGTGGCGGTGGTGGAGCAGCATCCGTCAGCGCAGTGCGGGTCGCAGCCACCGTGGCCCGGTGCCCGCTCCGCGTCCTGGAGAGCGGTGGCCGGGCTGCAGCAGCTGTCGCCGCGCCAGGCCTCGTGACCTTCGCGGACGGCCACGGCCGCGATCACGAGAGCGGCGACGGGGTCGGCCCACGACCAGCCCCACAGGCTGTTCAGGGACAGACCGACGAGCAGAACCGCGGACAGGTAGGTGCACAGCAGGGTCTGTTTCGAGTCGGCGACCGCAGAGCGGGACCCGAGCTCGCGCCCCGTACGGCGTTGGCCGTACGACAGCAGGGGCATCACGGCGAGGCTGACCGCCGCTAGCACCAAGCCGACGGTGGAGTGATGTGCCTCGTCCGCGCTGAGCAGGGACCGGACGGCGTCGACGGTGACGAACGCGGCGAGCCCGAAGAAGGAGAGAGCGATGACGCGGAGCGCGGTTTTCTCCCGTGCCTCAGGGTCCCGTCCGGTGAACTGCCACGCCACCGCGGCCGCCGAGGCGACCTCGACGACCGAGTCGAGACCGAAGCCGACCAACGCCGACGACGAGGCGCGAGTGCCGGCTCCGAGCGCCACCAACGCCTCGACGATGTTGTAGCTGATCGTGGCGGCGACGAACCAGCGAATGCGTCGGGCCAGCACCGCGCGTCGGGCGGGGGAGGGACCGAGGGCGAGCATCGTCATCTCGTCACGGCCCCGTGCTGGTGGTCTGCGGGCTCAAGAGGGCTGGCGGCCGCGGCCTGACCGCCACAGCAGGCCGGGTCGACGACCAGCACGACGGCCAGCAGGTCCTCCAGGGCGTGCTGGAGTCTCGGGTCGGTCAGCTCGTAGCGGGTCCGACGGCCCTCGGGGACAGCCACGACCAGGCCGCAGCCGCGCAGGCAGGCCAGATGGTTGGACATCGCTTGGCGGGTCACCCCGATCAGCTCGGCCAGGTCAGCCGGGTAGGTCGGCCCGGCGCGGAGCGTCAGCAGCACGCGGGTCCGCGTCGGGTCGGACAGCGCGTGTCCGAACCGAGCGAGTGCGTCGGTAGGAGTCGAGAGGGCCACGGCACGACGATACATCTGACTGTGAATTCAGCATAGGGCGGATAGTTCAGGAGACGGAGGCGGGTGTTCGACGGCGAGCTCGAAGTCGAAGACCCGCACGCTGAACTCGTCATTGTCGATGCCCTCGAACAGTCGCTCGTCGGCGGAGTCCAGTCGCTGTTCGACCATGAACGCGGCCTCACCGCAGCCGGCCAGTCGAATGCGCAACCGGCTGAACAGCCGGGGCCCGAGCTCCTTCTCCTCTAACGTCTGGCCGAGCACGTCGATCACCGAGCCGGCCCGGACCCCAAGCACCGCGATCATCCGGCGAAGGTCGCGGTCAGGATGGCGTGACCGCAGCAGCAACCCCATCCCGAACGCCACCAGCCCCCCCACCGCAGCGGCGACGATCACGACGGGCAGCTGGGCGACTGTCACCTGGACGAACAACGCCAGGAAGTAGGCGATGAAACCGATCATCCCCATCGCCACGCCCCGGGAACCGAGTAACCGCAGGAACACGGCACCGACCGCGACGACGACGAAGACCGAGTCGGCGATGACCGGATGCGGGCTGAGCGCCGCAGCCAGGGCCGCCGTTGCCGCGGCGGAGGGAACCAGCAGCGTGATGCTCACTGCGAGGACCCGGTTCCGGCTCGTCCACACCGGCCAGCGGGGGTCGGTCTCGCCGCGCTGCTCGGGCCGGTGGCAGGGGTCGCGGTGGGGCTACTGACGCCTGGTCTTCGCCGCCTGGATCCTGCTGCTCCGCCGGCCGCTGGCGGGCCTGGCCGCGCTGACCCCCACCCGCACCGGGCGCTCGTCGGTCGCGTTCTTGTCTTGGTTCGGTCCGCTCGGCGTCGGCAGCATCTACTACGCCATCTACATCGAGCGGTTCGACCTGGCGGAGGAGGACCGGTTCTTCGCGGTGGTGAGCCTGGTGGTCGCGGTGTCGATGATCGTGCATACGCTGACCGCCACCACCGGTATGCGGTGGTACGCCCGCCGGACCGGCTCGGAGGTCCCCGAGGGGGAGAGCTCGACCCTTCCCGGACCACTGCCGTGACCTGGGGGCAGGCGCGGGGCGTATCAGATCAGGCCAATGTTGTGGGGTCCCTGCCGGTGTTTTCACAAACAGTCGCCGTCCAAAGCTGGACGTATGACTGAGGAGCTGGCGGAGGTGACCGAGTGGCGGCGGGGGTGCGGGGAGTCGGAAAGGGACCCCGTCGTTGACGTTTGCGGTCGTCAGCGACATCCTCCCGGCGGTCTCGCTGCACCGCCCGGGGTGTGATGCTCTACCGGACCACAAGATTGCGGTGGGCGGGGCCTGATATCACTAGGATCATCGTGTGTTTTCAGCGCGTCGGACCAGCCGCGGACAGACGCCTAGCCGGGGGCGACGTTCTCGACGTCCCCGGCTGAAGCATCCGGCTCAGGTGATCGTCATCGCGTTCGCTTCCGCGGTCCTTGTCGGGACGCTGTTATTGCTGTTGCCGGTGGCCCGGGCAGGTCCGGGTGGTGCCGCGGTCACCGCCGCTGTCTTCACGGCCACCAGCGCGGTCTGCGTCACCGGCTTGACTGTCGTGGACACCAGTACGTACTGGTCACTTTTCGGACAGCTGGTGATCTTGGCGTGCATCCAGATCGGCGGATTCGGCATCATGACGCTGGCATCCATGGTTGGCCTCGTGATCTCCCGCCGGCTAGGCCTGCGGTCCCGGCTTGTCGCCGCCGCCGAAACGAAGCACGTGGGCCTCGGTGACTTGAAGACGGTGGTTCTCGGCGTGGCGAAGATCAGCTTGTTCTTCGAGTCCGTGACAGCACTAATCCTCGCCGCGCGGTTGGTCGTCGGATACGGCGAGTCGCCGCGTCATGCGCTCTACCTAGGTGTGTTCCACTCCGTGTCGGCGTTCAACAACGCCGGCTTCGCCCTCTACAGCGACAATCTGATGGGCTTTGTGAGCGATGCCTGGATTTGTCTGCCCATCGCGGTCGCGGTCATTTGCGGCGGGCTGGGCTTCCCCGTACTGCTCGAGATCCGGCGTCGTCCGCGGTCTCCCCGCGACTGGAGCCTGCATACCAAGATGACCACGGTGATGACCGCGCTCCTGCTGTCGACCGGGATGGTGTTTATCACGGCCAACGAATGGAGCAACCGGGGCACCCTTGCAGAACTGGGCGTGCGGGATCGCCTGATGGCGGGCTTCTTCCACTCGGCTATGACTCGAACCGCCGGCTTCAACAGCCTCGACATTGGGCAGTTGCGACCCGGCACCTTACTCGGCTCCGACGTGCTCATGTTCATCGGCGGAGGCTCGGCCGGAACAGCAGGCGGCATCAAAGTGACGACTTTCGCCCTGTTGCTGTTCGCCATCATCGCCGAGGTTCGGGGGGACCCCGACGTCGAGGTGTCCGACCGCCGCATCGACCACCGCGTCTGGCGTCAGGCGCTGAGCGTGGCACTTCTGTCAGTGGCGGCCGTGGTGCTGGCGACGGCGGTGCTCGTCGAGATGACGAAACTCGAGCTCGGTCAGGTCCTCTTCGAGGCCGTCTCGGCCTTTGCCACGGTCGGGCTCTCCACCGGTATCACCGCCCAGCTACCTCCCGCCGGTCAGGTCGTGCTGATCGTGCTGATGTTCTTGGGCCGACTCGGTCCCATCACCTTGGTGTCGGCCCTCGCGCTCCGTAGCCGCCGACGCCTCTACCACCTGCCCGAGGGCAGACCACTCATCGGTTAGGAGAGTTCATGAGCAAGGCACGCCGACGCAACGACAGTGTGGTGGTGATCGGCCTCGGCCGTTTTGGCGAGGCGCTGGCCCTCGAATTGATGCAAAGTGGCGTCGACGTCCTGGGAATCGACGGCGACCTGCAGCTGGTCGACGCGCTGACCGGCCGGCTCACGCAGGTCGTGGCCGCCGATTCGACCAGTGAAGCCGCCATGCGCCAGCTCTCAGTGCACGAGTTCGACCGGGCCGTGATCGGGATCGGCTCCAACCTGGAGGGCAGCATCCTGACCGCGTCGGTCCTGCTCGAACTCGGCATCCGCAACATCTGGGCCAAAGCGGTCAGCCATCCCCATGCGCGGATCCTGAGCCAGCTAGGGGTGCACCACGTCGTGCGACCTGAACACGACACAGGAAAGCGCGTCGCACACCTTGTTCGAGGACGGATGCTCGACTACATCGAGTTCGAGGACGGCTTCGCCATGGTCAAGACCACCCCGCCCCAAAAGATCGTGGGCCAGCCGCTGGCCAGCACCGGTGTCCGACGAGAACACGGCGTCACCATCGTGGCTATCAAGCGCTACGGACACGACTTCACCTATGCGACGGCCGAAACCGCAGTCAACGCCGACGACATCATCATCGTCTCCGGCCGGACCAGCGACGTTGAGAACTTCAGCGAACTGAATTGACAACACGACGGTGCAGCTAGCCCCTCCCCGACTAGCCCGGATCGTGCATGAGGGTTCGCTGCTAGCGGTGAGTTGATTACGTGAAAAGTGCCCCTGACCAGGGAGAATGAGTCTTGCGACGGACTGATTTATCCCAGATCGAGGAGCACTTTTCAGGTGAAGCGTAACGGGTGGGCGCACGGCTTGTCGGTGACCGGGGACGGGTCGGGTGTGGTGGCGTTGGCCGGGTCGGCGGCGGTCCGGTTGCTCGCCGACCGGGTCGGGCTGACCG
>JBBQAB010000149.1:0-3101 GCA_038198385.1 Propionibacteriales bacterium | reverse complement strand
CTCACCACCCGTACCGCGGACCTCGGGCTCTACCTGGCCGTCGGCGCAGCGCTGGCCGGCGGGTCCGGGCTGGCGCTGGCGGACCTGCCCGCCGCCGATCCCGGCTGGCGCGCGGTGGCGGCCGCCGGGATCGCCGTCGCCGCGCTGGGCAAGGCCGCCCAGCTGCCGTTCTCGTTCTGGCTGTCCCGGGCGATGCTCGGCCCGGCGCCGGTGAGCGCCCTGCTGCACAGCGCCGCCATGGTGGCGATGGGCGGCTACCTGCTGCTCCGGGTCCCTGACCTGCTCGCCGCCACCCCGTGGGCTGCGTCGGTGGTCGCCTGGGCCGGGGCCCTGACCACCGTCGCGCTGGGTCTGGTCGCGCTCGCCCAGCGCGACCTCAAGCAGCTCCTGGCGGCCTCCACGGCGGCCCAGCTCGGTTTCGTCGTCCTCGCCGCCGGGGTGGGCGGGGTCACCGGCGGCCTGACCCAGCTCGTCGCCCACGCGGCCACCAAGGCCCTGCTCTTCCTGGCCGCCGGGGCCTGGCTGTCCGCGCTGGGCACCAAGCAGCTGAGCGCCCTGCGAGGGGCCGCCCGCCGCTGGCCGGAGGTCGGGGTGACCGCGTCCGTCGGGCTGCTCAGCCTGGCCGGAGTGGCGCCCCTCTCGCTGTGGGCCAGCAAGGAGGCGGTGCTCGCATCCGCCCTGGAGGGCTCGGTCCTGCTGTTCGGCGTCGGCCTGGTCGGCGCCGGCCTCTCCGCCGCGTACGCCGGTCGGGTGCTGGGTGTCCTGTGGGGGCCGACCCCGGACGGAGTGCAGTCTCAGTTCGACACCGAGGAGCGGGGCGACCGACAGGTACCCGCGGTGGTGGTGCCGGTGCTGGCTGTCCTCGGTCTCGCCGCGGCCACCCTCGGCCTCCTGACCCTGCCCGCGGTGATCCGCGCTCTCCGCCCCGGGCTCGGGGGCGAGGCGCCGGTTCCGTCCCCGCTGGAGCTGGTCGGCTCGGCCGTGCTGGCCCTGGTCGTTCTCGCGCTGGCCTGGCGCGACCAGCTGCCGATCCCCCGCTGGGCGACCAGCTGGCTGGGTCTGGAACGGGGCTTCCGCGCCTTGGTCGTCGCCCCCACCGACCGGCTGGCTGAGGCGCTGGCCCGCTTCGACGACCACGTCGTCGACGCCGGCCCGACTGGCGCGGCGCGGGCCGGCCTCGGTCTGGGCCGCCGAACCGCCCGGTTCGACGACTCCCGAGTGGACGGGCTGCTCGGGCGGAGCGCCCAGGCGGTGGTCGGACTCGGACGTCGGCTGTCATGGGCCGACGAGCATCTGGTCGACGCGGCCGTCACGGCCGTCGCCCGCGGGCTGCGCCGCCTCGGCGACCTGGCCCGGCGCCCGCAGACCGGTCAGCTCCACCAGTACTACCTGCAGAGCGCGGTCCTCCTGACCGCTGCTGTCGTCCTTCTCGTCGTGATCGGGTGAGCTCGTGCTGTCGTTGATCGTCTTCCTCCCGCTGCTGGTCGGCGTTGTGCTGGCGCTCGTCCGGCGGATCCCCGACCCGGTCGCCCGTTGGACCTGGGTCGCGACCACGACGGCCGTCCTGGCCCTGGTCCTGGTCGTCTGGCTCGGCTACGACCCGACCGGGAACGCGCTGGCCGGTGAGGCGCAGGTGCCCTGGATCCCGGGGCTGGGGACGAGCTACCACGTCGGACTGGACGGGCTGTCGCTGCCGCTGGTCGCCCTCACCGCCGTGCTGTTCCTGGCCTGCGCGCTGTGGGCCCTGCGGCAGACCGACCGACCCCGCACCCAGGCCGCGCTGTTCCTGTTCCTGCAGACCAGCTGCCTCGGTGTCTTCGCGGCGCAGGACCTGATCGTGTTCTTCGTCTTCTTCGACCTCTCCATCGTGGGGATGTACTTCTCCATCTCCCGCTGGGGTCACGGGGACGCCGCCCGCTCGGCGCTGAAGTTCTTCCTCTACACCTTCCTGGGCTCGCTCGCGCTCCTGCTCGGCTTCATCGGGATCTACGTCGCCGCGGACCCGCACACCTTCGACATCGTCGAGCTCACCCGGATGGCCCCGTTGAGCACCCACCCCGTGGCCGGCGGCCTGGTGCTCGCCGCGATCTTCGTCGGTCTGGCCATCAAGACCCCGACGGTCCCCTTCCACACCTGGCTCCCGCCCGCCCATACCGACGCCCCCGCGGTCGGGTCGGCCATTCTGGCGGGGGTCCTGCTCAAGATGGGGACGTACGGCTTCGTCCGGGTCGCCATGCCGCTGCTGCCGGTCTCCTGGCGGGACTGGTCGTGGGCGATCGTCGCCGTGGGCGTGGTGTCGGTGCTCTACGGCGCTCTCGTCGCCCTGGCCCAGACCAACCTGAAGCGGATGGTCGCCTACACCTCGGTCAACCACATGGGCTACGTGGTGCTGGCCGTCGGCGTCGCCGGACTGGTCTCGCCCACCGACGAGATCGCCCGCCAGGTCGCCCTCACCGGAGCGGTGGCGCAGATGGTCAGCCACGGCCTGATCACCGGGGCCCTCTTCCTGCTCGCCGGCACCCTGCACGACCGCGCAGGGAGCTACGACCTCGACGGGTACGGCGGTCTGGCCGGCCCGGCGCCCCGGCTGGCCACGCTCTTCTCGGTCGCGGCGTTCGCCTCGCTGGGGCTGCCGGGGTTCACCGGCTTCATCGCCGAGTTCCACATCTTCACCGGCAGCATCGCCGTGGCCCCCGTGACCGCCGTCGCCCTGCTCGGGATCCTGGTCACCGCAGCGCTGTTCCTGCGGGCCACCCAGCGGCTGTTCACCGGTGAGACCCGGGGGCTCTCGGTGGGCTTCGCCGACCTCCGGGCCCACGAGGTGGCCGCGGTCGGGATGCTGATGGGCCTGGCCGTCGTCCTCGGGGTGCTGCCCAGGCCGCTGTTGGACGTGATCGAGCCGGCCACCCGCACCCTTGCCGCGCTCGTGGCCCGCTAGGACCGGGCCGTGGCCGACATCGCGCCGACCGCCCTGCTGCCCGAGCTGCTGCTGCTGCTCGGCGCCCTGGTCGTGCTCCTCAGCGGGTCGTTCCTGCCCCGGCGCCGGCTGGGTCTCACCCGGACTGTGACCCTGGTGGTTCTGCTCGCGTCCGGGGTCGCCG
>JBBQAB010000148.1:0-3777 GCA_038198385.1 Propionibacteriales bacterium | reverse complement strand
GAGGTGCTCGAGCGCGGTGACCTGCAGGCCACGCTGGACGAAGCTGTCGCCGCCGGTATGGTGCGGATCACGGCCTACAGCGGCGACAACGCCGCCCTGGCCTACGCGGCCGACTCGGGGCGTTTCGCCTCGGTCGAGACCAGCGTCAACCTCACCGACCAGTGGAGCGCGCACCACGTGCTGCCCCAGCACCCCGAGCTCGGGGTGATCGCGAAGCGTCCCCTGGCCAACGGGCCGTGGCGGTTCGCCGAGCGGCCGGTCGGGCACTACGGCGAGCTCTACTGGGAGCGGCTGCAGACCCTGGCGCTGGACCCGGCCGGCTTGGCGTGGGACGAGCTCGCGCTGCGCTTCACCGCGTACGCCCCCGGCGTGACCACGGCCATCACCGGGACGTCGCAGCTGAAGAACCTGCAGCGCAACGCCGAGCTGGTGGCCAAGGGCCCGCTACCCGCCGAGGTGCTGGCCGCGGTCGAGACCGCCTGGCAGCGCGAGGGACAGCACTGGCCCGGCGAGGTCTGAGCGAAAGTCCGGCGTCGAGCCGTACGCTCAGGACGGGCTAGAGGGGCTAGAGGCGGCCGAAGCGCGCGGCCGCCAGCGCGGCCCGGGCCGCGTTGGCCCCGCAGGCCCCGTGCACCGCGCCGCCGGGATGGGCCGAGGCTGAGCCCAGGAACAGCCCCCGGACGGGGGTCTCGGCCCGACCCAGGCCCGGGATGGGACGGAAGATGACCTCCTGGTGCAGACCAGCCGTGCCCCCGGACAGGGCGCCCTGGATCAGGTTGGCGTCGCGGGCCTCCAGCTCGCGCGGCCCCAGCACCCGACGGGCGAGCACCCGGGAGGAGAAGCCGGGCGCGCGCTCCTCGATCCTGGCCTGCATCCGGTCGGCCATCCGCTCGGTCTCATCGTGGTCCCAGCAGCCCGTGAGACCGTCCGGCCCCTCGTCGTGGCGGACCTCCTGCGGCACGTGGGTGTAGGCCCACAGCGACTCCGTGCCGGCGGGGGAGCGGGTGGGGTCGGCCGTGCTCAGCTGGCCCACGAGCAGGAAGGGACGGGCGGGGATCCGGTGATGGCTGACCGCGGCCTGGGCCTCACCGAGCTCGTCCAGGGAGTCCGCGAGATGCACCGTGCCCGGGGCCCGCTCGGGGGCGTTGGTCCATGGAACCGGACCCGAGAGCGCCCAGTCGACCTTGAGGGTGCCCGGGTCGAGATCCCAGCGCCTCATGGCGGTGTGCACCCGGGCCGGCAGCTGGTCGGCCTGGACGAGGTGGCCGTAGAGCGCCGGGGCCGAGACGTCGGCGACCACCACGCGCGCCTCGATCCGTTCCCCGTCGGCGGTGAGCACCCCACGCGTACGCCGGTGCTCGGTGAGGACCTGCGCCACCCGTACGCCGCAGCGGATCTCCCCACCCCGTCTTCCGAAGCGGCGGGCCATGGCCTCGGTGAGCCGGCCTGCGCCGCCCTCGGGCACCGGGAAACCGTGGGTCTGGCCGATCATGGTCAGCAGCAGCCCGATTGCTCCAGAGCCGGGGGCAGCCAGCGGGATGTCGGTGTGCATGGCGTTGCCGCCCAGCAGCAACGACGCCGACGCGCCGCCGAATCGGGACGGCCCGAGCACCGTGACGGGCTCGAGCAGGGTCCGGAGGAACTGGAGGCCGCCCACCCCGGGCAGCCGGGTCAGCATCTTCAGGCCACCCTTGACCGGCGGGAACGGGGTCAGCAGCGACTGGGTGAGGGCGGGCCCGATGTGGCGCCACTCGGCGCAGAGCCGGCGCCAGGCGTCACCGTCGCCGGGATGCTGAGCCTCCAGGCCCGCGGCCGTGTCCTCGACGTCGGTGTGCAGCAGGGCCCAGGTGCCGTCGGGCCGAGGATGGCCCAGGACCGAGGGGGCCCGGCGCCAGGCCAGCCCGTACTCCTCCAGGCCCAGGCCCTGGATCGCCGGCGACACGGCGGCCATCGGGTAGAAGCTGCTGAAGGTGTCGTGGACGAAGCCCTCGGCCACGTCCCCGGCGCTGCGGACCGCACCACCGACCTGATCCTGCGCCTCGAGGAGCAGCACGTCCCAGCCCGCGTCGGCGAGCAGGTTGGCGGCCACCAGACCGTTGGGGCCGGCCCCGATGACGACCGCATCACGAGGCTTCGTCATGGGAGACCCGGACCGGGACGGGGGCGCAGCAGCATGGGGCGACCCTACGTGGCGGGACGCGCTGCCGACCGAGGGCCGGGGTGGGTGCTCCGGGGCAGGCACGTCCGGTCGCGGGCTGGATCCGGCAGGGCACACTGGGACACGTGACGTCCGCCGAGATCGTGCCCGCCGACCGCCCCCTCGCTCTGGTCGCCGGGGCCTCCCGGGGGCTGGGACTCCTGGTCGCCCGGGAGCTCGGTGCCCGTGGCCACCGGCTGGTGATCTGCGCCCGGGACGCCGCCGAGCTCGCCGTGGCCGAGACGATGCTGACCGGCCTGGGCTACGAGGTGCACCCCCAGGTCTGCGACGTGGCCGACGAGACCGCCGTCCAAACGCTCGTCGCCGACGTCGAGGACCGGCTCGGACCCATCGAGGTGGCGGTGGTGGTCGCCGGGGTCATCCAGGTCGGACCCCTGGAGTCGCTGACCCGGGCGCACTTCGAGCAGGCGATCGACATCATGCTCTGGGGGCCGATCAACGTCGGTCTGGCCGTGACCGCCCGGATGCGGGCCCGGTGCCGCGGTCGGATCGGGGTCGTCTCCTCGGTGGGCGGGCTGATCTCGGTGCCGCACCTGCTGCCGTACAGCACGGCGAAGTTCGGTGCCGTCGGGTTCGCCAGCGGCCTCCGGGCCGAGCTGGCGGGCAGCGGGGTGAAGGTCACCACCATCACCCCGGGTCTGATGCGCACCGGCTCACACCTGCGCGCCGAGTTCGTCGGACGGCACGGGGCCGAGTTCGGCTGGTTCTCCCTGGGCGCGTCGCTGCCGCTGGTCTCGATGGACGCCGAGGTCGCGGCCCGCCGGATCGTCGACGGGGTGCTGGCCGGGCGGGCGTACGTCGTCCTCACGCCCCTGGCCCAGGTCGGGATGCGGGTGAACGGCCTCGCCCCCGGGCTGACCGCCGTGATGATGGGGGTCATGTCCCGGCTGCTTCCCTCGGCACCCGCCGGCGGGGCGACCGCGACCCTGGAGGGTCATCAGGCCGAAGCCACGATGAAGCCGACCTCCCGCCGGGTGCTGAGCGGTCTCACCACGCTCGGGCGTCGGGCGGCGGACGCCTGGAACGAGCGACCCCGCCCCTGACGGTCGTTGTTGACGTTGTCTACGGTGAAGTCAGGCGTCGGTGACGACGCGAGCTCCTCTCTACGCAACGCTGCCCGGTGCAGCCGAAAGTGACGGACATGACAACCGACCAGTACACCTTGACCGATCCGACCAAGCTCTACAGCGACATCACGACCAAGGCGAAGAGCCAGGACGGCCCCGGCCTGGACGCCAACCTTGACAACAAGGCCGATCTGGGCGAGGAGACCTACCGCGGGTCCGGCCGTCTGGTCGGGCGCAAGGCCCTGATCACCGGCGGCGACTCCGGGATCGGGGCGGCGACGGCGATCGCCTTCGCCCGCGAGGGTGCCGACGTGGCCATCGCCTACCTGCCGGAGGAGGAGGAGGACGCCCAGCGGATCGTCGGCCTCATCACCGCTGCCGGTCAGAAGGCGCTGGCGCTGCCGGGTGACCTGAAGGACCCCACCTACTGCCGCGACATCATCGCCCAGACTGTCGAGGCGTTCGACGGCCTCGACATCCTGGTCAACAACG
>JBBQAB010000147.1:0-6373 GCA_038198385.1 Propionibacteriales bacterium | reverse complement strand
GTTCGTCGGGGAGCAGATGCAGCGGTGCCGGAAGGCCCGGCTCTGCTCCCGGGCCAGGCCGCCCTTGGGCGTGACCTGGTAGGTCAGGGGGCGCCGCAGAGTCGCTGCGACCACGGCCGCCGTGTAGACGGGTGCCGTGCACAGGGTGGTTACCAGACCGTGCCAGCCCGAGTCGCGGCGCTCACCCGGGCTGACGTTGAGCCGTCGCAGCCACCGCAGCAGACCGATGTCGGAGATGACCGAGAAGGCCCCCAACACGGCCCACGCCCGCGAGTCGGGCCCAGCCGGCACCACCCCCAGGAGCATCGCCAAGGTGACCGATGTGCCCAGCACCCAGCTCAGGGCCACACCGGGATAGAACGACTGGAGCAGCAGGTAGACCAGCCGCTGACCGGGCCGCAGCCGACCCAGCAGCCGCGGGGTGTGCCGCCACGCGATCTCGGCCGCCCCGTAGGCCCACCGGCGCTGCTGCGCGAAGAGGTCCGTCCAGGAGCCAGGCGCCTGCCCGACCGCCAGCACGTCGGGCGTGTAAACCCCCTTCCACCGCCGCCCGGTGGCCGGGTTGGTCGAGGTCTGCACGATCATCGAGGTCAGGTGGTCCTCGATGACCGAGTCCTGGTAGCCGCCGACCTGGGCCCAGGTCTCGGTGCGGTAGACGTGGTTGGTGCCGATCAGTAACGGCGCCCCCAGCCGGTTGGCCCCGCGCTGGACGACCCCGTGGAAGAGGTAGCCCTGAGCGGCCGCCCCGTGCCGGGCCAGGCTCTCCCAGGCGTCGCCGTAGACCTGGGGGGCGACGACGAAGCCGACGTCGGGGTCGCGGAAGTACCCCAGCGTCTGGGCCAGGAAGCAGGCGTGCGGCACATGGTCGGGGTCGACCTGGGCGACCACGTCGTAGGCGGTGCCGTGGTCGGCGAACCAGGCGTTGTGGTTGCCCGCCTTGGTCGCCACCCGAAAGCGACCCCGTTCGGTGTTCAGGTCAGCACGCCCGTACCGCGTGAAGTACCCCACTCCGAGTGAGGCGGCCATCTCCGCCACGGCCGGGTCCCCGCCCTCGTCCAACACCCAGACGTCGACCGGCCCGGCGTACGCCATCTGACCGAGCGCGACCAGGGTACGGCGGACCAGGGGCAGGGGTTCCAGCGACGGCACGATGGTGGTCAGGGCTGCCACCCGCAGCCCCCCCGGGGGAGACATGGCGACCGGGTCGGCAGCCAGCAGGGCCAGCAGGCAGAGTCCGGCGGCCTGCGTCATCCGCACGCACTCGACCAGCACCAGCGCGACCAGGCAGCCCAGCCCGAAGACGCCGGCGACACTCTGTCCAGGACGAGGCGGACCCACCACGAGCCAGCAGACCAGCAGGAGGTGCGCGACGACCGTGACGACGACCCCGACCACCAGCTGGGCCCGCTCGGGCCCCGCCAGCACGGCTCGCAGCCGGAGAGCCTGCGCCGTCCCGTCGGGAACTGGACTCAGGGATAGGAGCTCGCACACGTCGTAGGCACCCTCACCCGCGGACCGGCGGTTCGCCGCCACCGTCGCTGCGCTCATGACTGTCCCCGGGATCTGGTCCATCCGCCTGGGCCGGAGCCGGACCAGAGGGCACATCATGTCCTGGGAGGTGTCCGGACGGCCGGAAATACTCTCCTCGTCCAGCGAGCGCCAGTCCCGTGCGGCCCGTTCACTCGACCTCGGTCATCGGCGTCGGCGCACCTCGGTCGTGCGCTCGGTGCAGAGAGTTGGTCACGGCTGGCGATGTCGAACGACATCCACCTGTAGCCATCCACCTGTAGCCCCGACGGGATTCGAACCCGCGCTACCGCCGTGAGAGGGCGGCGTGCTAGGCCGCTACACAACGGGGCCCTAGCGTGGATCATTGCTGATCCGACGGCGTCAGATTACCAAATCCCCGCCGAGGCAGCGAATCTGACCAACGATCGCGCTGGGGTACTAGGACTCGAACCTAGACTAACTGAACCAGAATCAGTCGGGCTGCCAATTACCCCATACCCCATCCGATCGACACTCTGGTGAGGGGCGTGCCGATGGAAGCAGGCCCCTCTCGGGGCACGAGGAGGAACATTACTGCACAGAGGCCGCCACCCCCAAACCGAACGGTGACGACCCGCACTCAGGACCGCGAGGACCCCAGCCGGACGGTCCGCCGCAGACCCAGCCGACGAAAGACGAGAAAGGCCAGCAGGGCGAACAGCGCGAAGCCGCCCACGTCGAAGACCGCCTGCAGCCAGGTGATCTGCTGGACGGTCCGCAGGGCCGCGATGGAGGTCGTCAGCCCGGCCATCAGGTAGGCGAAGACGTTGTTGATGATGTGGGCGGCGATGCCGGCCTCCAGACCCCCCGTACGCCAGACCAGCAGTGCGGCCAGCAGCCCGAAGGCGAACCGGTCCACGAACAGCGGCAGGTTCTGTGTCCCATGCATCAGGGCGAAGACCAGCGACGAGGCCACCACGCCGAACCAGGGTGCGGCGACCAGGCTGCCGAACGCCTGCATCAGGTAGCCCCGGAAGAAGATCTCCTCCGCCGCCGCCTGGATCGGTGAGGTCAGCACGATGACCGCCGCGAAGCCCCACAGGCCCTTCTGGGCCACGAACCCGGGCACGCCGTCCACCAGGGTGGACAACGCCAGGACGCCGTTCAGGGTGACCAGGGCAACCCCCAGGCACAGCGCCAGGTACTTCCACCGGATCCGGGGCTGGACCGAGGCGAGCCAGCGCGGTCGGACCTGGTGGATGGCCGCCATCATCGCCCAGGAGATGGGGATCAGACTGGCGATCCCCAGGTTGACCGCGAGCATGCCCACGGGGCGCTCGAAGGCGTACGCCTGCCGGAAGTACTCGTTGTAGCTCTGGTCGGCCGCGGTCAGCGCCCAGGCCAGGGCGATCACCGCCTGGCTGACCACCGTGGTCAGGAGCAGGAACAGTGCGATGCCGAAGAGCGCGCCGGCCAGCGAACGCCACCAGAGGTAGCCGGGTCCGCGCAGGATCTGCGGGTACTCCGCGCCGTCGGGCGGCAGGGTCATCTCGTCCGACACCGGCACCGACACGAGCGGCCCGCGACGACGGGACGGGAGTGGCCGGGGCCGCGGTGCGGGGGGCTCGGAGGCGGCCCGGACGGCCGGGTTGCCCGAGCGGACCGGGCGTCGGTTCCGCGCGGGTGGTTTGCGGGCCACGACTACCGGGCCACACCCGTACGGGCGGTCGCCAACCGGGCCAGGGAGGACTCCCGGCCGAGCAGCTCCAGCGACTCGAACAGCGGCGGGGAGATCCGGCGGCCGGTGACCGCAGTCCGGACCGGCCCGAAGGCGAGCCTCGGCTTGAGACCGAGCCCCTCGACCAGGGCGACCCGCAGGGCGGACTCGATGGCCGCGTGCTCGAACGGCTCCACCGCGGTCAGGGCCTCCTCGGCGGCCACCAGGGTCGGCAGCGCGTCAACGGTCAGCCCGGCGGCCGGGTCGATCTCGACCTGGTCGTCGCTGCGGAACAGGAACCCCAGCAGGTCGACGACGTCGGCCAACGTGTTCATCCGCTCCTGGACCAGCGGGGTCGCCGCCAGCAGCAGCTCCTGCTCCTCCGGTTGCGGCGGGTCGCTGACCAGGCCCGCCCCGACCAGGTAGGGCAGCAGGGCGGCCGCCAGCTCGGGGGTGCTGAGCCTCCGGATGTGGGAGGCGTTGATGGCCTCGCACTTCTTGGCGTCGAAGCGGGCGGGGTTGGCGTTGACCCGGAGGATGTCGAACGCAGCCACCATCTCCGCGAGGCTGAAGATGTCGCGGTCGTCGGCGATCGCCCAGCCCAGCAGGGCCAGGTAGTTGAGCAGCCCCTCCGGGAGGTAGCCCTGCTCGCGGTACTCGGCCAGGCCCGCCCCCTTGTCACGCTTGGACAGCCGCCGGTTCCCCTCCCCCAGCACGGTGGGCAGGTGACCGAAGGCCGGGATCCGGCCCCTGCCGACCCCGATCTGGCCCAGCGCCCGGTAGAGCACGATCTGCCGCGGGGTGGAGGGCAGCAGGTCCTCGCCCCGCAGGACGTGGGTGATCTCCATCAGGGAGTCATCGACCGGGTTGACCAGGGTGTAGAGCGGCTCGCCGTTGGCCCGGACGATGACGTAGTCGGGCACGTGCTCGGCCCCGAAGCGAACCGGTCCGCGGACCAGGTCGTCGAACTCGATGTCGGCGTCCGGCACCCGCATCCGGACCACCGAGGCGGTCCCCAGGGCCTTGAGCTCAGCCACCCGGTCCGTCGTCAGGTCACGGCAGAAGCCGTCGTAACCCGAGGGCACACCCTTGGGCCGGGCGGCCTCCCGGGCCTCGATCTCCTCCCGCGTGCAGAAGCAGCGGTAGGCCAGACCGGCCTCCAGCAGCTGTACGACCACGCCGCGGTAGGTTTCACTGCGCTCGGACTGGATGTAGGGCCCGTACGGGCCGCCCACCCCGGGACCCTCGTCCCAGATCAGACCCAGCCACCCGAGCGAGTCGTAGAGCACCTGGTAGGACTCGGCCAGGTTGCGACCGGCGTCGGTGTCCTCGACCCGCAGGACGAAGGTGCCGCCGTAGTGCCGGGCGAAGACCCAGTTGAACAGGGCGCTACGGACGTTGCCGACGTGCAGGTTGCCGGTCGGCGACGGCGGGAAGCGCACCCGGACCTGCTCGGGCGCGAGGTCGCCCAGGACCCGGGCGTCCGCCGCGGAGTCGTGGGTGGGCGGGGACGTGGTGTCGGTCACTGGCCTGCCTCTGGCTCGGACGTGCCGGCGGCGCTCGCCACCGGGTTGAGGAGGGTGCCGATGCCCTCGATCTCGATGCTGACCTCCTGGCCGACCAGCATCGGACCCACGCCCTCGGGGGTTCCGGTCAAGATCACGTCGCCCGGCAGCAACGTGGTGAAGGAGGAGATGTAGGCGATCAGGTCGGGGATGGAGCGGACCATGTCGCGGGTGTTGCCGTCCTGGCGCAGCTCGTCGTCGACGGTGGTGCGGATGGCCAGGGCGGAGACCTCCTCCAGGCTCTGGTGGGTGGTGATCCAGGGGCCGAGCGGGCAGAAGGTGTCGTAGCCCTTGGCCCTTGCCCACTGGCCGTCGGAGCGCTGCAGGTCGCGCGCGGTCACGTCGTTGGCCACCGTGTAGCCGAAGATGACCTCCGCCGCCCGGGCGACCGGGACCTCCTTGCAGATCCGCCCGATGACCACGGCCAACTCACCCTCGTAGCTGAGCTCCTGGCTGGCCTGAGGGAAGATGATCGACTCCCCCGGCCCGATCACGGAGGTGTTCGGCTTGAAAAAGACGAGCGGGATCTCGGGCACCTCGCCGCCCATCTCGGCCGCGTGCCTGGCGTAGTTCTTGCCCACGGCCACGATCTTGCTGCGGGGGATCACCGGAGCGAGCAACCGTACGCCGTCCAGCTCCTTGCGTTCCCCGGTCAGCTGGACCGGCATGGCGATCGGGTCGCCGGTCAGGACGGCCACGGTGTTCGGATGGTCTCCGCCGTCCTCGGGAAGCTCGACGATCCCGTACTGGGGGTCTCCGCCGGAGGCGAATCGTGCAATGCGCATCCGTCCAGCCTATCGGTCGCCCTCAGGCATACTCACGCTATGAGTGCCCCCTTCGACGCGGTGGAGCTGATCCGGACCAAGCGTGACGGCGGGCGGTGGGAGCCGGCTGAGGTGAGCTGGCTGATCGCGGCCTACACCGCCGGCACGATCGCGGAGGAGCAGATGTCCGCCCTGGCCATGGCGGTCTTCTTCCGCGGCCTGGACGCCGCGGAGCTGAGCGGCTGGACCCAGGCCATGATCGACTCCGGCGAACGGCTGGACTTCTCCGGGCTGAGCCGCCCGACCGCGGACAAACACTCCACCGGCGGCGTCGGAGACAAGGTGACCCTCCCGCTGGTGCCGCTGGTCGCGGCCTGCGGGGTCGCCGTCCCCCAGCTGTCGGGACGGGGGCTCGGCCACACCGGCGGCACCCTGGACAAGCTGGAGGCCATCCCCGGCTGGCGGGCTGCGCTGTCCACCCGGGAGATGCTCGACCAGCTCGAGGCCGTGGGCGGGGTGATCTGCGCGGCCGGAGCCGGCCTGGCCCCGGCGGACAAGAAACTGTACGCCCTCCGCGACGTCACCGCGACGGTGGAGTCCATCCCCCTGATCGCCTCCTCGATCATGAGCAAGAAGATCGCCGAAGGCACCGGGGCGCTGGTCCTGGACGTGAAGGTCGGGTCCGGGGCCTTCATGAAGGAGCTCGCCGACGCCCGCACCCTGGCCACCACGATGGTCGGGCTGGGGCGGGCGGCGGGTCTGCCGACCGTGGCCCTGCTGACCGAGATGTCCACCCCGCTGGGGCTGACCGCCGGGAACGCCCTGGAGGTGGCCGAGTC
>JBBQAB010000146.1:0-2137 GCA_038198385.1 Propionibacteriales bacterium | reverse complement strand
CGCCGTAGAAGCCTAGGAACGTCAGGAAGCGTTGCACGGACGCTACGTCCTCGCCTGAGTCGTTCCGCCGGATCGTGGGCCGCTGCGCACCGACCTCAAGATAGAGGGTCGAGGGATCCGCGGTCTGCGCGACGGAGTAGGCGGCGTTTCGAAAGAGTCCGCGGTTCACGGCGTTGCTTGGTGAGCCAGGAGTCGGATATCTTGCAGTTCGCCGCGGCCGGAATCCGTCAAGTCAACTGAGACAGTTGTTGTCAGTTCATTTGGGGTTCGAGGTTGGGCTGGTTGATCCAGAACTGGGTCGGCATGACGGGCGGGTGGGGTCGGTGGCCGAACCGCTGGGGGTGGGCGTGGTATGCGGCGGTGAGGGTGTTCTGGCGGTCCTGGTCGATAGCGTCGGCGGTGCCGAAGTGGACCGAGGCTGGGGTGTGCCAGGCGATCCCGGAATGCCGGTGGATGGAGTTGTACTCGTGGAAGAAGCCGGCGCAGAACTCGCGGGCGTGGGCCAGTGAGGCGAAGGACGCGGGGAAGTCGGGCAGGTACTTCAGGGTCTTGAACTGCGCCTCGGAGAACGGGTTGTCGTTGCTGACCCGGGGCCTGGAGTGGGAGCGGGTCACCCCGAGATCGGCGAGTAGCGCCGAGACGGGTTTGGAGGTCATCGAGGTGCCGCGGTCGGCGTGCACGGTGTGCGGGGTGGCGCCGTTGCGGTTGATGGCCTCGTCGATGAAGTCGGCCGCCAGCCCGGAGTCCTCGACTCCGGAGATGATCCACGACGGGTTGAACCGGGAATAGATATCGATCAGCACGTAGAGCTGGTAGAAGATCCCCTTGGCCGGGCCTCGGAGTTTGGTGATGTCCCAGGTCCACACTTGCGACGGGCCGTCGGCCAGCAGCTCGGGTTTCACCTTCGCCGGGTGGGTCGCCAGCCGTCGCCGTTCCCGGCTCTGCCCGGCGGCCCGGGCGATCCGATACATCGAGGACGCCGAGCACCAGTAGCGGCCCTCGTCGAGCTCACGAGCCCAGATCTGGCCGATCGAGAGGTCCGCGTACGCCTGGGTGCTGATCAGCGTGAGCACCGCCGCCCGCTCGGCGGCCGAGAGCGCTTGGCCGTTCTCGGGCACCGCAGGTGCCGGTCGTGGCCCGTGCTGTGGCCCGCGGGTGTGGCGGTAGTGGGTGGCCCTTGCCCGGCCGAGGAGCGCGCAGGACAAGCTGATCGGCACCGCGGCCGCGCGCAGCTCGGTGAACGTCGCGGTCATTGCGGCTTCGACGACGGTGGCGTGTCCGTGCTCTCGGAGATCTGCTCCAAGAGCCCTTGCAGTTTTCCCATGATCTCCACCACCGCCTGCGACTTCGCCAGCTCGCGGGCCAGTCGCTGGTTCTCCGCTCGCAACCGGACGGGATCATCCTTGCCTGCGGTGGCTGCGCGGTGCGGCCGTCGAGGCGCTGCCGCGCCCCGGGTCACCGCGTCCCGCGCGCTCGCCCACTCCCGAACCTGGGACTGGTAGAGGCCCTCACGACGCAACACCGCAGCCTTGCTGCCGTGCGGGGCTGCCTCGTACTCGGCGACCACCTTGGCCCGGTAGGCCGCGGTGAACGAGCGCCGGACCGGACGAGGCGCCGGGTCGACGACGGACTCCCTAGGATCGGCCCGATCACCACCGGGACCGGGAAGAACTGGACTGCTGCTGCTGCTCATAGAAAACTGCCTCCTGTCACCACCCTCCGACGGTGGACCCGGGGGCTCCGGGGTGTCTCACTACAGCCTGACGGGGAGGGGCGCGGCTCGACGCGGCCGGAGCCCCGCCGCTGTTACCGGTAACGACCGGCTGCTACTCAAGGCGCCACTCGACGCCCACATCAACAAATAATACGAAGCGGCGGGCTGGATACCCACACCGCCGCCCGGGAGGGAACCTCAACGGCGACAACGCAGCGACCCCAACCGACGGTGGGGTGGCTCCGAATACTTTACAGGCCACAGATTCTGGATTTAGGGGACCAGCACGCAGCAGGAGTCACCCTGTGAGGACGGGCGTGAGAAGAAGACCGTGACGGCGACAGCTTGGCGGCGGGCGCTGGAAGCAGTTCCACGGAACTCGGGACATCCTCCACCCACGGCGGGCCTGACAAACCAATCCAT
>JBBQAB010000145.1:0-4126 GCA_038198385.1 Propionibacteriales bacterium | reverse complement strand
CCGGGAGACCGAGTCGGTCGCCCCTGGGCTGACCGTGCGGGAGAACCTGTTCCTGAACCCGTCGGTGTGGGGTCGGCGCAGCTTCCGCTGGTTCGCCCTCCGGGGCGAGGCGCGCGACGCCTACGTGCAGATCCGCGCGTTCGGCGTACGCCCCGACGACCCCGAGCTGTCCCTGGACACCTTCTCGGGCGGCAACCAGCAGAAGGTCGTGCTGGCCCGCTGGCTGAGTGTGGGCCGCGGCGTGATGGTGCTCGAGGAGCCCACGATGGGCGTGGACGTCGGCGCCAAGTCCGAGATCTACGCGCTGCTCCGCGACGCCGCGCGGGCGGGGACCGCGACGGTGGTGGTCTCCACCGATATGGAGGAGGTCACCAAGATCGCGCACCGGGCCCTGGTCCTGGAGCGCGGGGTGGTGGTGGCGGAGTTCTCCGGGGCCGAGCTGACCATCGCCAACCTGGTGGCGGCGGCCTCCGGGCTGGAACGGGGCGCCCCCGCCCGGACGGGCCCGGGCCCCGGCTCCCCGCCTGCCGTCGCTCCACCTCCAGGCCCCGCCTCTTCCCCGGTGGAGGGTCCCGCGTACTCGACATCCCAGCGTCAGGAGACGGCATGAGCATGAGCACCTCGGTCAGGTCGACCGCCCTGGAGCCGCCCCGCGGGGCACCCTGGTATCGCAAGCTGACCACGGTCTACGGGCTCGTGGTTCTCACCGTGATCCTGTTCGTGGTCTTCGCCGTGGCCCGGCCGGACACCTTCGCCACCCTGCTCAACTTCCGGCTGCTGGCCTCCTCGAAGTCGGTGCTGCTGATCCTGGCGCTCGCCGTGACCATCCCCATGGTGGCGGGCAAGATCGACCTCTCGATCGGCTACGGGGTCGGCCTGTGGCAGGTGATGGCGCTCTCCTTCCAGCTGATGGGGCTGGACTACCGGGTGTCGATCCTGCTCTGCCTCCTCGGCGGGGCGGTGATCGGCCTGCTCAACGCCCTGCTGGTGGAGCTGGCCCAGGTGGACGCCTTCATCGCCACCCTTGCCACCGGCCAGGTGATCTATGCGTTGACCTTCTGGCACACCGGCGGGCGCCAGATCACCGACTCCGGTGGGGTCCGGGCGGTCTCCTTCGACAACCTGTCCCGCTGGTCGCTCGGACCGGTGCCGGGCCCGTTCATCCTGGCCGTCGTGCTGGGAGTCCTGCTCTGGGTGGTGCTGGACCACCTGCCGATCGGGCGCTACCTGTACGCCGTGGGCGCCAACCCGCGCGCGGCCGAGCTGACCGGCATCCCGCGCCGCCGCTACGTGGTGGGCGCCATGGTGGCCTCGGGGGTGCTGGTGGCCGTGGCCGGCGTGCTGATCTCGTCCCGGTCCTCGGGGGTCGCCCAGTCCAACATCGGCCCGGAGTATCTGCTGCCCGCCCTGACCGCGGCCTTCCTGGGTTCGACCACCATCCGACCCGGCCGGACCAACTCGATCGGCACCATCGTCGGGGTGGCCATCGCCACCATCGGCATCTCCGGGCTCCAGCAGCTGCTGCCCGGTCGGTTCTACCTCGAGCCGCTCTTCAACGGGCTCACCCTGGTCGCCGCCATCACCATTGCCTCGCTCACCAGCCGCCGTCGGGTCGCTCAGGCCAAGGCCGCGCCGCTGGCCCCGGCCGGGACGGCAGCTGACCCCGCGTCCGGGGAGTCGCCCGACCCGCGCGAGCCCGACCCCGAGGCTGCCGACCCACAAGCTGCCGACGGGGCTCCACCCGGCGGCCACACCGCGAACGACTCGCTCACCGACCACGTACCCACCGGAGGAAAACCATGACCACTACCCTGCGTCCCCGGGTGCGGCTCGCCGCCGCCCTCCTCGGGGCGACCGTGCCGCTCGCTCTCGTCGGCTGTTCCAGCCAGAGCGTCGGCAGCGCCACCGGCTCGTCGGCCCCGGCGGGTGAGGCCTCCTCGTCCTCCTCGGCGTCAGCGTCGAGCGACGGTGGCAAGTTCGCCTCCATCATCCCTACCGGCGACATCGTGGCCGCCTCGAAGGACCTGGTGGCCAAGAGCCTGGCCGGTTCCGAGGGGTTCACACCGCCCAGCACCGGACCCAAGGCGCAGAAGCCGGGCGCCAAGATCGCGTTCGTGGCCGGCGACCTCTCCAACGGCGGCCATAACGCCACCGCCAAGGCGGTCACCGAGGCTGCCACCGTGATGGGCTGGAAGGTCTCGGTCTACGACGGCAAGGGCAACGCCCAGGGCAACTCCGACGCGATGAACCAGGCGATCACCGCCCACCCGGCGGCGATCATCCTCGGCGGGCTGGACCCGACCGAGCAGGCTCCGGCCATCAAGCAGGCGACCGACGCCGGCATCCCCGTCGTCGGCTGGCACGCGGGCGTCCTGACCGGCCCGGGCAACGGCCTGGTCACCAACGTCTCGACCGACCCGCTCAAGGTCTCCCAGCTGGCGGCCGCGTACGCCGTGGCCGACTCCGACGGCAAGGCCGGGGTGGCCATCTTCACCGACGGCCAGTACGAGCTGGCGGTGACCAAGGCGCGAGCGCTGGAGGCCTACATCAAGGCGTGCACCGGCTGCTCGGTCCTGGACTTCCAGGACTCCCCGATCGCGACCGCCGACCAGCGGATGCCCGGCCTGGTCTCCAACCTGCTGCAGCAGAACGGTGACAAGCTGACCTACCTCCTGGCCATCAACGGCAACTACTTCGGTGGCGCGGCCCGGGCTCTCGAGGACGCCGGCAAGCCCAAGGACGGACCGCCCAAGTCGGTGGCCGCCGGTGACGGCGACGCCGCGGAGATGCAGCGGATCCGCACCAGCAACTACCAGGCGGCCACGGTCGCGGAGCCGATCACCCTGCAGGGGTGGCAGCTGGTCGACGAGGTCAACCGGAAGCTGGCGGGGAAGAAGCCCTCAGGCTTCGTCGCGGCCCCGGGCCTGATCACCAAGGCAAACGTGCCCAGCGGTGACGTGTTCGACCCGCCGAGCGGTTTCCGCGACATCTACAAGCAGGTCTGGGGGAAGTAGCGCCTCCCGCAGCAGAGGCCTGGTCCACGGATTGGGCCTCTGCTGGTTTTCGGGACCCCGTCTGTCTGGCTCGATACCTCAGGTATGCAAATCCGGTGCTTGTCGAACTCTGGGTATCGAAAGGATGGTCATGACTCTCACCCGACTCCGCCCCCGCCGTGTCGACGTGCGCGACCAGCTCCTGCTCGCAGCCGCTGACGCTTTCGCCGCCCGGGGCTACGCCGACGCCTCGGTCACCGACATCGCCCGGTCCGCCGGCTTCACCAAGGGCGCGGTCTACTCCAACTTCGGGAGCAAGCCGGAGCTGTTCGCCGCCGTGCTCTCGGAGACGTTCACCGAGCTGGTAGGCGGCGCGCTCGATGACGCCCTCCGGGCGGTCGAGGATGGTGCAGTCGAGCAGGGAGCCGCCCGCGCGGGTGACCCGGCCGCCCTCATCGCGGCCAGCCTCACCCAGGTGGTCCTCGGGCTGGACCGGTGACCGTCTCTGCTGGCCGAGTTCCGGGCCCTGGCGGCCAAGGACCCCGAGCTGCAGGCCGTCTACGGCGCCCTGTTGAACCGACGCCGGGCTGAGCTGCAGCAGCTGCTGCTCGGCCTCGACGGCGTACGCCTGGCCCCCGGGGTGCACGCGGAGGTGGCCGCGACGTTGCTGCTGACCTGCGTCGCCACCTTGGCCATGGAGCACGAGGCCAGCCCGGACAGCACCCCGCCGGCCGCCATGGAGGCCCTGCTGGCCCATGTGCTGAGCGGACTGCTCGCGTGAGCGCTCCGCTGCTGTCCGCCGACGGCCTCAGCCTGGTCTCGAGCGAGGGCCCGGTCTTCACCGACGTCACCGCCGAGATCGCGCCCGGTGCCCTGACCGTGGTCCTCGGTCCCGCCGGCTCCGGCCGGTCGGCCCTGCTGCTCGCGCTCTGCGGCCGGATGTCGAGGACCACCGGCACGCTGCGGGTGGACGGCCGGGCCGGGTCCACCGCCCGGGAACGGCGGCGCGACGCGGCCGCCCTACGACGGCGTACGGCCGTGGCCCGGCTCGGAGACCTGGTGCGGCCCGAGGGGCAGCTCACAGTGGGAGAGTCGCTGGTCGAACGGGCCTTGGTCGAGGGAGTCGTGGTCGG
>JBBQAB010000144.1:0-3503 GCA_038198385.1 Propionibacteriales bacterium | reverse complement strand
TACAACCGGTCCGGGGTGCCGCTGATCGAGATCGTGACCAAGCCGATCGAGGGGGCCGGGGACAAGGCTCCTGAGGTGGCCCGGGCGTACGTAGCCATGCTGCGCGACCTGCTGCGCGCGCTGGGCGTCTCCGACGTCCGGATGGAGCAGGGCTCGCTGCGCTGTGACGCCAACCTGTCGCTGCGCCCGACCCCGGAGTCCCCGCTGGGGACCCGGACCGAGACCAAGAACGTCAACTCCCTGCGCAGTGTCGAGCGCGCGGTGCGCTACGAGATCACCCGGCAGGCGGCGGTGCTGCAGGCCGGCGGCACCGTCAAGCAGGAGACCCGGCACTGGCAGGAGGGCTCAGGCACGACCGCGCCCGGCCGGAGCAAGGAGACGGCGGAGGACTACCGCTACTTCCCCGAGCCGGACCTGGTGCCGGTGGCCCCGAGCCGGGAGTGGGTCGAGGAGCTGCGGGGCACACTGCCCGAGCCCCCCGCCGAGCGCCTGCGCCGGATGAGTGCCGAGTGGGGCTTCTCCGACCTCGAGCTGCGCGACGTCATCAACGCCGGTGCCCTGAACGCCATCGAGGCCACTGTCACCGCCGGGGCCTCCCCGCAGTCAGCGCGCAAGTGGTGGCTGACCGAGCTGGCCCGACGGGCCAACGAGCTCGGCGTGGACCTGGAGGACACGGGCGTCACCGCGGCGCAGGTCGCCGAGATCCAGGCCCTGGTCGAGGCCGGGACCATCAACGACAAGCTCGCCCGGCAGGTCTTCGACGGGGTCATCGCCGGCGAGGGCTCCCCGGCCCGGGTCGTGCAGACCCGCGGGTTGGCCGTGGTCTCCGACGACGGCGCTCTCGGGGCCGCCGTGGACGCCGCCATCGCCGCCAACCCGGGCGTGGCCGACAAGGTGCGCGCGGGCAAGGTGCAGGCGGCCGGGGCGCTCATCGGCTCGGTGATGAAGGAGATGCGGGGCCAGGCCGACGCGGCCCGGGTCCGCGAGCTCATCCTGGAGAAGCTGGCCTGACCGCAGGTAGGTCTGGATCACGACCCGGGGACCGGGGGTGGGAGCCTGCGCTCGCGCCGCCGGTTCCGACGTCTCAGGCTCAGGCCTTGATGGCCAGCACCGGGACGGGGGCCTCCAGCAGCAGGCGCTGGCTGACGCTGCCGAGCAGAGCTTTGCCCACCGGCGTACGCCGCTTCACCCCGATGACCAGACGCTCGATCGTGGCGTCGTTGTGGAGCTCGTCCAGGACGGCCTGGACGGGGTCGCGGTCCTGCGGACCGTGCCGGTCCACGACCCGGGCGTCGGCGGGCAGGTCGGCGGCTTCGAGCGGGCGCAGGGTGAGGTTGATGACCACCAGCCCGGTCTCCAGCCGGCGTGCCTCCTCGGTGCTCGCAGCGAGGGCGGCGAGGCCCTCCTTGTTGTCGGTCAGGGCGACCAGAACAGACATGCGCTTCCTTTCGTAGACCGGTAGGGGTGACGAGCGGCCAAGCGGGTGGGGAGTACAGGCGGCGGGGCCGGGCCTTGAGCTGGTCAAGCGGCTGGCCCCGGGTCTGGGGCTTGGAGGCAGGCTATCGACGCGTCCCGGGACCCCGCGACGGGCGTCAGCTTTCCAGGGTGCGGGACCAGAAGACCAGCATCGTCTCGATCAGGGTCCGGCGTGAGTCGGGCCCCTCGGTACTCGTGGCCCTCCCCGTCCAGCTGGAGATACTGCACGTCGCGGTCGAACGCACGCAGCGCCGCCACCATCTGCCGTGCCTCACCGACGGCACGTTCGTGTCCAGCTCGCCGTGCACAGGGCGTTCGAGCCGAGCATCGTACGGGTGGTGTTCGGGTCGGCGAGCATCGCCTCGACCGTCGGGCCGTGGACAAGGCCACGCTGCCGTGCCCGGGGGTCGGTCAGGGCGTCCTTGACCCGGTTCAGGTAGGGCCCGTCGAGCTGCCGGATCGCCGGGACGGGGAAGTAGCCCTTGGTGCGGTCGATGACCTCGTCGGGGACCAGGTCACGGCTGGCCCGCTTCAGGACCCCCTTGCCGCCGTCGGACAGCTTGAGCCCCAGGGGATCCGCCCGGCCAGCTCGACCACCTCGTGGTCCAGGAACGGCACCCGGGCCTCCAGACCCCAGCTGAGGGCGGTCTGGTCGATGGAGGTGTCGGTGCCGCCGCCGGCCAGGAGCGCGGGCAGGGACGAGGCGAACCGCAGCCGGTCCGGGGTCTGGTCGAGATACAGCGGCTTGATCCCGAGCCGGTCGCGAACATCCCGAGGAGGTGGTCGACGCAGTCCAGACCCCACTGCGCGTACGCCTTGAGGATGACCTCGGTGTCGGAGTGCGAGAAGAAGCGGTGTCCGGCGCTCTCCAGCTGCGCGCGGAGCTGCTCGTCGTTGTAGATACAGCCGTTGAAGGCGAGCGTCAGACCCAGCTCGGGGTCCACCATCGGCTGCGAGCCGCTGACGCTGAGGTCGATGATGGAGAGCCGGCGGTGGCCCAGGGCGACCGGGCCCCGTGACCACAGGCCGGTCCCGTCCGGCCCGCGCGGGGCCAGCTTGCCGGTGATCCGCTCCGCAGCGGCGACGTCGGCGTACCGGCCTTCGAACCGGATCTCGCCCGCTAGTCCGCACATGGTGGTCCGTTCTGGTCGGTGACGTGGTGACCGGGACGGGTGGCCACCGGTACGGGTGTGGCGGGGATGGTGACCGGCTCTGAGATGACCCAGGTGTCCTTGGCGCCGCCGCCCCGGAGGAGTTGACGACCAGACTGCCATCGGGGGCCATCCGGGTCAGGCTCAGGTCCCCGATCGTGTAGTCGCCGGGGCCGGTGCCGGTCAGGTAGACGAAGACCCGCAGGTCCACGTGCCGGGGCTGCAGGATGCTGCCGGCCAAGGTCGGGTGCCAGGACAGGGCCACCACCTCCTGGACCACCCAGCCGGCCGGGTGGGTGGCGATCGCGGCGCGTCGCTCGGCCACCTCCGCCGCGCTGGCATCCGGCCCGATCAGCACGCCGATGCCGCCGTGCCCGTCGACCGGCTTGGTCACCAGCTCACCGACGCGGTCCAGCACCGTGCGGTACTCCGACTCCTCGCTGGTGCGGTAGGTCGGCACCGCCTCGAGCGTCGGATGCTCGCCCAGGTAGTAGGCGATCAGCTCGGGCACGTAGCAGTACATGGCCTTGTCGTCGGCCACCCCGTTGCCGGGGGCGTTGGCCAGGAACACCCGGCCGGCCGCGGCGACGCTGAAGATCTCGGCGCCGATGGCCCGCCCCTCGCGGTCGCGGGTGTCGACGAGCTCGTCACCCAGCCGGAGATAGAGGGCGTCGATCCGCTTCCCCCCGGCCCGCTCACGAACCTCGCCGTCGATCACGTCCAGGTCGCCGGCCCCGACCAGCAGGAGCCCGGCCCGTTCGGCCAGCAGCCGGTGCTCGAACCATGCCGAGCTGGCGGAGCCGCTGGAACAGGGCCCCCTGACCTTGCGGGCCGCTGCGGGCCAGCAGGGCGTCGCGCATCTTGGGCAGCGCCGCG
>JBBQAB010000143.1:0-6822 GCA_038198385.1 Propionibacteriales bacterium | reverse complement strand
GCCTCGGTCCTGGTGGTCAGCCGGCTGAGCGCGGTCGCCGGTTTCGCCTTCACCTCCTGCTGGGCCCTGGTCGCCGTCGCGGTGGCCACCTACGTCGAGGTCGTACGGGTGGGCGCCCTGGTCGCCCTGGTAGTGGTGCTGGCCGCCGTGCTGCTGCGCGCCCGTCGCGACCGCCGGCCGACGGTGGCGCTCCTCGGCTGAGGCGCGGGCCACCCTGGAAACGCGACGCCAGTGAGGCGAGGCGCGAGCGGTCCAGGCGTGGACGGAGGAGGCACTTCACCACTGGCGCGCCATTTCCAGGGTCCGGACAGGATGAGCAGCAACACTGGGGCGATGGAGGTTCTGGCGGAGATCTGGCGACGGGCGGCCGCGGCCCAGCCCGCGCCCACTGCCGCGATCGTGGCCCTGATGGCCGGGCTCGCCGCGCTGCTGGTCCTGACGCCCAGCCTCTGGCCGGGCACCCGGATGCTGGTGACCATCACCCACGAGGGGGCGCACGCCATCGTCGCCCTGCTGGCGGGCCGCCGCCTCCGCGGGATCCGGCTCCACACCGACACCTCCGGACTGACCGTCTCCAGCGGGCGGCCGAGCGGACCGGGAATGGTGGCGACCCTGGCCGCGGGCTACCTCGGCCCAGCCGTGGTCGGGCTCGGTGCGGTGGGTCTGCTGCTCAGCGGCCACAGCCTGGGTCTGCTCTGGCTTTTCGTCCTGCTGCTGGCGGTCATGCTGCTGCAGATCCGCAACCTCTACGGCTTCGGGGTCCTGGTCGGAACCGGGGCGGTCCTGGTCCTGGTGAGCTGGTACCTGCCGGCTCAGGCCCAGTCGACGCTGGCCTACCTGCTGACCTGGACCCTGCTCATCGCGGCCCCCAAGCCGCTGCTGGAACTGAGGCGCCAGCGGCGCCGGGGCGGAACCGCCCAGTCCGACCCCGACCAGCTCGGGCGGCTCACCCGCACCCCGGGTGGCCTGTGGGTGGCGCTGTTCCTGGTCGCCAACGTCCTCGGGCTCGTGGTCGGGGCAGGGCTCCTACTGCCGGCTCTGGCGGCGCTGGTCCGGTCGGGCGTGGCGGCAGCCGGGGCCCTCGTCGGGGTCTAGAAACGTCAAAGGCTCCCATCCAGCAAAGGATGGGAGCCCGGCGTGGGTGGATCAGGCGTTCGACCCAAAGCTCCCAGAGCGCTGCGCGAGCATGATCAGCTCGTCGCGCATGGCGGGAGTGGCGGCACCGTTGATCGCGCGAGAGATCTCGCGGCGGTTACGGGTGTTCTCACGGTGGCTGCGGATGGCCTTCGCGAGGCGAGACATGATGGCGGTCCTTTCGGGGTGGTTATACGTTTGAGTTCGAAACCTTCGACTTCGAAGTTATCCTATCAACCTCCCGTCGGGCGCAGGTATTCCTCGACCATGATCTGGCCCACACCCGCGGGATCCGAGCCGTCCCTCGCGGTCGACCGGGGTCACTACGTGAGCAAGATCACCCTGCGGCGGCGGCGCGTCCACCCCCGTCGGACAGCAGAAACCCCGACGCACCGGGCCGGGTGCATCGGGGTCAGGAGGTTGGGAGAGGTCAGGCGGCCTGTCCGAAGCGGCGGTTGGTCACCATCACGCCGGCCCGCTCGAGCTCAGCCTCGAGGCGTACGCGTTCGATGTCGCGCTCCATCCCGCTGGTGCTCTCGTCGAGCTCGTGGGTGATCTCCAACATGGCGCAGGCCTCCATCAGAAGCCGGTCGTACGCCAGCCGGTTGCCCATCTGGTGAGCCGCCGAACGGTGCTCGTCACCGCCCACCACGCTCCGCAGCCGCCTGAGATCAGCGGCGAGACGCTCGATGGGGAGACCCCCCTGACGACTGAGCGCCCGGAGCGACCGTCGGTGCTCAGCGGCAGCCTGCCGCCGCTCACGCCAGGCACTCAGGCTGTCGTCCCAACGGCCCGCGAGCAGGTCGTAACCCAGCACGCAGAGGATGGGGACAAGCACCATGATGCTGACGGCGATCCCGCCGAGTACCACCTGGTACATGTCCACCATGAACAAACCCTAAGTCGCCCTCAGGCGGTTCACAAGGCGGGCCCAGAACTGTGGGTGAACCGACACCATCCGAGGACCCATGATGCGGACGTCGTTCAGCTGGTGGCCGAGCTTCCGTAGACCGAGATGTGGACGTGGTCGTAGTGGTTGGCGGTGGCCGAGCCACGGTCGGACATGCTCCGCCAGCCCTCGCCGCTGCGCTGCACGGTCCAGATCCGCTGGGAGTAGATAACCTCGCTGATCCCCAGCTGGCGCGCGTGGGCGCGCAGCCAACTGGCCATCTGGTGCCCGACCGAGGAGTTCGAGATCATCGCGTCGACGGCCCGGCCGCTGCCGTGGTTGCCGCCCCCGCCGCGCAGGCCGCCGAACGCGCTCACCTGGGGGAAGCGGGCGCACAGGGCACGGTGCACCTTGACGGCGTCGGACGTGAGGCCCGACTCCATGCCCGATCCGCCGGCGCAGGCCGCAGCGGAGATGCCCCCGCCCGACGTGGTGGCGCCCGACGTGGTGGCGGCCGCCTTGGCCCGGCTGGCGGCCTTGGTCACTGTCCGGGCGGCGGGCTTCTTGGTGGTCAGGTAGGTGTCGGTCACCCAGCGGCGCTGGCCGCGAACCGAGACGAGCCGATAGCCGGCCCGGACGGTGCCGGTGACCGACAGCCTGCTGCTGGCGGCGACGACCGTGGCGCTGCGGGCGCTCTTCTCCGGCAGCACCCGGACCGTCAGGGCCGCCGTCGCGTAGCGGGTCCCGACGACCTTGAGGGGCAGCGCGGCCAGCTTGGTCCGCTCGGCGGCCACGGTGCGGGCCCGGGCTTGCGCCCGCGCGGCCTCGGCCCTCGCGGCCGCCCTGGCCTTGGCCTGAGCGGCAGCCTTCGCCTTCGCCTTGGCGGCGGCCTTGGCCTTCACCTGGGCAGCGGCCTTGGCCTCCACCTGGGCAGCGGCCTTGGCCTTCCGGGCCCGCTCGGCTTGGGCGGCGGCGGACAGCGCCGGACGGGCGGCGGACAGTCCACGGCTGTTGGGCTCGACCCGCTGGCTGAGGTCGGCCGGGCTGGTGAGGCTGACCGAGGGCCGAACGGAGGAGACCGGGGTGGGGGCCGGGGCGGCCGAGGCCACGAGTCCGGTGCCCGCGAAGGCCGCCAGCGCCATGGGTACACCGATCCGGGTGACCCGGCTCAGCCGGTGGCTCGTGGCCGCTGGGCGCGCGTACTGCTTGACCATCTGGTCCTCCACTATCCCGACCCTCCCCCGAGCGCCGTACAAAAGAGATCTGTTCGTTACCTTTCGTGGGAGTCTAGGCAGACCCAGGCACCGATACCCAATCGGCAACGGCGTGACAAAGGTGCCCCTGGCCTGGCCTTCTCCGTCGCGCCCGCCCGATGAGACCCACGTCACGGCCACCGCCGAGAGCACGCCGCCCTCCTCCGGGGGTCTGGAGCGACCCGGTCGGCCGCTCCGTGACCCGTGACTCCCCAGCGGGCGGGACATAGGTTGAGCAGTAGCTCCGTGCCCCACCACGGCACCCAGGACCTCACCCGCCGAAGAGGCTCCCCGCGCGGGGACCGGCCCCCGGGCGGGTGACCTCACGAGAGGCGGAACCCGATATGACCAACTACGACGCGATCGTCATCGGCGCAGGACAGGCCGGGCCCGGGGTGGCCGGCGACCTCGCCAGCCGGGGACAGCGGGTGGCCCTGGTCGAGATGGAGCAGGTGGGCGGCACCTGCCTGAACCACGGCTGCCGGCCGACCAAGGCCCTGCGGGCCACCGCCACCGTCGCCCACCAGGCTCGCCGGGCCGCGGAGTACGGCGTGGACACCGGCGAGGTCACGGTCGACTTCGGTCGGGCGATCCAACGAGTGCACACCATCATCGACGAGATGCGGGCCTCCCTCGCCGACTGGGTCGAGGGCACCGACAACATCGACCTGGTGCGCGGCCAGGCCAGCCTGGTCAGCGACCCCGAGGGCCGCGCACATCGGGTAACGGTGGACGGACGGCAGCTCACCGCACCCCAGGTCTACCTCAACGTCGGCGCCCGCGCGGCGGTCCCGTCCTGGCCCGGTCTGGACGAGGTCGACTACCTCACCGAGGTCGAGCTGCTCAACCTGAGGGCCCTGCCCGAGCACCTGGTCGTGGTCGGAGGCGGCTACATCGGCTTGGAGTTCGGCCAGATGTTCCGCCGCTTCGGCGCCCAGGTCACCATCGTCGCCGGCGGCGGGATCGCCGGGCGGGAGGACGCTGACGTCTCCGAAATCCTGACCGGCATCTTCACCGACGAGGGGATCACCCTCGTCGAGGGCCGGACGGCGAGCGTGGCCCGGTCGGGCGACGGGGTCGAGGTCGTGCTCGAGGACGGACAGCGGGTCCACGGCAGCCATCTCCTGGTCGCCATCGGGCGCCGGTCCAACTCCGACCTGCTCGGCCCCGACCACGGGCTGGCCACCGACGACCACGGCTTCGTCACCATCGACGACCGGTTCCAGACCTCGGTGCCCGGGGTCTGGGCCCTCGGTGACGTGAACGGCCACGGCGCCTTCACCCACACCGCCTACCAGGACGCCCAAATCCTGCTCGACCCGCCGCGGACCGTCGCCGGGCGGATCACCGCGTACGCGATGTTCACCGACCCGCCCCTGGGTCGCGCCGGCATGGGGCTGTCCGAGGCGAGGGCCTCGGGCCGCCGGGTGCACAAGGCCGAGGTGCCGATGAGCAGCGTCAGCCGGGCCGTACTGGAGAGCGAGACGGCCGGCGTGATGCGAATCCTCGTCGACGCCGACACCGAGGAGATCCTGGGCGCCACCATCTTGGGCCTCGGAGCCGACGACGTGGTGCAGCTCATCAGCCTGGCCATCCAGGCCGGCATCAGCTATCCGACCGTGCGGGACGCCCTTCCCATCCACCCCACGGTGGCCGAGTTCATCCCCTCCATCCTGGGCTCGCTGCAGCCGTTGGACTGAGCGGCCGGCCCCTGAACGGGGCCGATCGACGAGGGTCTGGGAGACCAGGCACGCGACCGGACTGCGACGGGCTCAGCCGCCCGGGGCGGGGGCCCGGGGGCTGCGCTTGTACGTCGAGACGTACGGGCTGCCCGTCTCCCAGAACCGCCACGGCCGGTCGGCCTCGGTTGACACCCCGACCCGGGGGCCCGCCGAGACGTCGTCCGGCGGCGTGCCCGGCTCCAGCCGCACCGGTCCCCCGGCCCGCAGGTCGACCCCCCGCTGGTCCGCGCCCAGACCCAGCGCCTGAGCCAGCCGGCCGGGCCCGCGCGCCAGGTCCCGGTCACTCGAGCGGCCGCGCCGGCTCCGGGCCAGCTCGAGCCCGGCCACCACCTCACCGGCCCTCAGTAGGGTCCCCGACGCCGTGCCCTCGGGACCGCAGACCACGTTGGCCGCCCAGTGCATGCCGTAGCTGAAGTAGACGTAGAGGTGCCCGGCCGGCCCGAACATCACCCCGTTGCGCGGCGTCGGCCCGCGGAAGGCGTGCGAGGCCGGGTCCCCGGCACCCCCGTACGCCTCCACCTCCGTCAGCCGGACCGCGACCCCGCCGTGCCAGAACAGAGCCCCGAGCAGCCTCGGGGCGACCTGCTCGACCGGCCCGCCGAGGTCCAGGGGCACCGGCGAAGGCTCAGGCCGGGACGTCGACCCAGGCCTTGGTGGCGGCCGAGGTGAGCATGGCGTCGCAGATGGCGGCGGCGCGGGCGCCGTCGGCGAAAGTGGGCAGACCCTCGGGCACCTCGCCGCCGCCGTTGTGGGCGTCGACGGCGGCGTACGAGTCAGCGACGTAAGCCTCGAAACACTGGGCGTAGCCCTGGGCGTGACCGGCCGGCAGGGTGGAGAGCCGGCGCTGCTCGCTGGAGCCCTGGTTGGGGTCGCGGACCAGGGTCCGGCTGCCCTCCTCCTCGCCCAGCCACAGCTCCTCGGGGTGCTCCTGGTCGAAGGCCGCACTCTGGTGCATGCCGTCGACCTCGACCCACAGCCGGTTCTTGCGTCCCGCACTCAGCTGGCTGATCACCGCGGAGCCCGCCACGTCCTTGGCGGTGCGGAACATGATCAGGGCCGAGTCCTCCGTGGTGACGTCGACCAGCGGTCCGACGTCACCACTGGTCGGGCCGCTGAAGCTGGCGGCGGTGTTGGCCGGACGCTGCTTGATGGTGATCGAGGTGGTGGCCACGAGCTGGGCGATCCGGTCCCCGGTCACCCACTCGACCAGGTCACACCAGTGCGACCCGATGTCCCCGAACGCCCGGGACGGTCCGCCCGCGGCCGGATCGACCCGCCAGGAGGTCGACGACGGGTTGAGCAGCCAGTCCTGCAGGTAGGTGCCGTGCATCAGGTTGACCGCCCCGAACTCCTCGGCCTGCACCCGGGCCCGCATCTCCCGGGCCATCGGGTGGAAGCGGTAGGCGAACGGCATCGTGTTGACCACCCCGGTCCGCTCCGCCGCCGCGGCCGCCGCCCGGGCGTCCTCCAGGCTGACCCCGAGCGGCTTCTCGCAGAGCACGTGCACCCCCGCGTCGATCAGGGCCAGGGCGTACGGGACGTGCGAGGCGTTCGGGGTGCAGATGTGGGCGACGTCGATTCCGGAGTCGCAGACCTCCTCGATCGAGGTGTACGCCCGCTCGACCCCCCAAGCGTCGCCAACCTGGCAGGACCGCTCCGGACTGGACGCCATCACCCCCACCACCTCGGCTCCGGCCAGGATGGCGGCGCGACGGTGCACCTCGCCGATCATGCCTGCTCCGAGGATGGCCACCCGCTTGCGCGCTCCAGACGTCATGCCCCGCAGCCTAGGACCCGGCGGGTG
>JBBQAB010000142.1:0-2523 GCA_038198385.1 Propionibacteriales bacterium | reverse complement strand
TCGGGAGTGTCACCGGTTGTTCCCGGATGAGATGTTCGCGGACTTGTTCACCGACGTCGGGCGCCGGTCGGTGCCGCCGATGATCGTGGCGGTGGTGATGGTGCTGCAGCGGGTCGAGGGCTGCTCGGATCGGGAGGCGGTGGACCGGTTCGCCTTCGATGCCCGGTGGAAGTACGCCGCCGGCGGTCTGGACTTCGACTATCCGGGTTTCGTGCACACGGTGCTGGTGGACATGCGCGCGAGGTTGGCTGACTCGCAGAGGCCGGACCGGATCTTTCACGCGGTGCTGGAGGTGGCCAAGGCGGCGGGGCTGGTCGGGCGCAAGCGGGTGCTCGACTCGACGCCGATCTATGACGCGGTCGCGACGATGGACACGGTCACGCTGGTCCGCTCGGGCATCCGGGGGGTGCTGCGGGTCGCGGACTGTGTCCTGGAGGCGCGGTTGCGGGCGGTGCTGTCCCGGCAGGATGACTACGCGGGTGCCGGCAAGCCGGTGTGTGACTGGGACGACCGGGCCGCGCGCGAGCAGCTGGTCAACGCGCTGGCCAAAGACGGGCGGGCGGTGCTGGCCGTGCTCGACGGGCAGGGCCTGTCCGTGCCGGTGGCTGCGGCGGGTGAGTTGTTGGCGACCCTGCTGGGTCAAGACCTGGAGGCGGGTAAGGACGGGATCTTCCGGATCGGGCGGCGGGTCGCGAAGGACCGGGTGATCTCCACGGTCGACCCGCAGGCGCGGCACGGGCACAAGACCGCGGCGCGCGGGTTCGACGGCTACAAGGGCCATCTGGGGATCGACCCGGACAGCGAAGTCATCACGACGACGGCGGTCACCGCCGGTAACGCCGGGGACGCGTCCGTCGCGGAAGAGCTGATCGCGGACCTCCTCGGCGAGGCCGACCCCGTGATCGACCCCGTGACCGACGTGGCCAGGGGTGAGGCTTCGACGAATCCTGGTGACGCGGGTGGCGAGGACGACGCCGACGAGGGCGCTGATGCCAGCCCGGTCGGGGTGGACGACGCGGGACCGTCTGTCGTGTATGGCGATAACGCGTACGGCACGGGCGCGTTTCATGACCGGCTGGCCCGGGCCGGGATCGAGTCGAAATGCAAGACTCAGCAGCCGGTCAACACCGGTGGCCGGTTCGCCAAGGACGAGTTCGTCATCGACCTGGAGCAGGACACGGTGACCTGCCCGGCCGAGAACACGGCGCCGATCCGTCGCGGCAGCACGGGCGCTGGGACCGCGAGCTTCGGTCCGGTGTGCGCCGGCTGCCCGCTGCGCGAGCAGTGCACCACGGCCAAGGCGGGGCGCTCCATCAACGTCGGGGCCCATGAGGAACAGCTCGCCGCGGCACGGGCACGGCAACGGCACCCGGACTGGGTTGGCGACTATCGGGGGACCCGGCCGAAGGTGGAACGCAAGATCGGGCACTTGATGCGACGCAAGCATGGCGGGCGCCGGGCCCGGGTCCGGGGCCAGGTGAAGGTCGCCGCCGACTTCGCGTTGCTCGCTGCGGCGGTGAACCTGGCGCGGATGGCGGTCCTGTCCGTGGTTTCGGTCCCCGGAACGGGGTGGGCGGTTGCGACCGTATGAGTCACGAGGACAGGGACCCAATCGCCCGTACAGCAACGGGATTCGGCCGCTGAGGCCACTGTCCAGCCCGGAAACGACCCTCAGGGATCTGGCCGGTTCACCGGGTCACGGCCCCGGATCGCGGGACAGTCGCCGTCTGTGGCCCCGCCCCAACCGCTTGCGGGGTCCCCACCGACCCTCGTTCAACACCAGCCACCTAGAGGCGTCTCCGTACACTCAGGTGTGACCAGTTCGACGTCCTCGCCTGCCTCCTCGTCGGACTCCGGTCCCGACGATGCTCCGGACCGCTCGTGTGCGGACGGCCCCGAGGACGGTCCGGGTGACGCTCCAGCGCAGGACCGCAATCGGGACCTGGACCGCGCGGCCCGCACCTCGGGCGACAAGACCGGCCAGCCCGCGCAGTCCGGCCAGCCCGCGCAGTCCGGCCAGCCCGCGCAGTCCGGCCAGTCAGGGCACGGCAGTCCGATGCGGCCGGCCACCGCTGGACTGGTCCTCGGTGCTCTCGGGGTGGTCTTCGGCGACATCGGTACCAGCCCGCTGTATGCCCTGCAGACGGTCTTCTCCCTCGATCATGGCGAGGTCAAGCCGACGCCCGCGGATGTCTACGGCGTGATCTCTCTGGTCTTCTGGTCGGTGACGCTCATCGTGTCGGTGAAGTATGTGCTCGTGGTCATGCGGGCCGACAACGACGGGGAGGGCGGGGTGATGGCGCTGGCGGCCCTGGCCCGGCGGCTGCTCAGCCCGACCTCGAAGCGGACCCGCGTGGTCATGGCACTCGGTGTCCTGGGTGCGTCGCTGTTCTACGGCGACTCGGTGATCACCCCGGCGATCTCCGTGCTGTCGGCGGTCGAGGGCATCACCGTCACCGGCCCCGGGCTCGCCCCGTTCGTCGTGCCGATCGCGGCCACGATCCTCACACTGCTCTTCGCGGC
>JBBQAB010000141.1:0-3726 GCA_038198385.1 Propionibacteriales bacterium | reverse complement strand
GCTGTTGGCCGACTCCGGCGGCGCAGACAAGGTCGTCGACACCCTCCTGAAGGGGCGTGCGTCCGTCCTGCCCTGGAAGATGGCGCTGATCGCGGCCATCATCGGTATCCCGATGTTCTTCGAGATCGGTCTGGTCCTGCTCATCCCGATCGTGATGTTGGCCGTGCACCGCTCCAAGGGTCCGGCCATGCGTCTCGGCATCCCCGCCCTCGCCGGGCTGTCGGTGCTGCACGGGTTCATCCCCCCGCACCCCGGCCCACTTGCCGCGATCGGGATCCTCAAGGCCAACGTCGGGGTGACGTTGGCCCTGGGTCTGGTGATCGCCATCCCCACCGTGATCGTGGCGGGTCCGCTGTTCAGCATCCTTGCGGCCCGGATGGTGCCGGTCGGTGCCGCGGGCGCCGCGTACGCGGTCACGGCGGGTGCTGACGCGGACACGAAGGCGAACGGTGCCGACCAGCGGAGCCAGGACCCCGACGCCACGTCGAGCCCGTCCTTCGCCCTCACGTTGTTCACCCTGCTCTCCCCGCTCGCCCTCATGCTGGCCAAGGCCGCCTCCGACATCTGGCTGGCCAAGGGCAACGGGCTGCGCACCGTCCTGGACTTCGTCGGCGACCCGGTCTTGGCGCTGCTGTTCGCCGTCGTGCTGGCCATGTTCACCTTCGGCACCCGGGTCGGGTTCTCCGCCGCGACGCTCACCACCAAGATCGGCGCCAGCCTGCTGCCCGTCGTCGGCGTGGTCTTCATCGTGGGCGCCGGCGGCGGCTTCAAGCAGGTGCTGGTCGACGGCGGCACCGGGACCGCGATCGCCAAGATCGCGGTCGCGGCCAACCTGTCCGCCCTGGTTCTGGGCTGGATCGTCGCCGTTCTGATCCGGCTCGCAACCGGCTCAGCCACGGTGGCCACGGTCACCGCTGCCGGCATCATCGCCCCGCTCGCGACCGGCCTGTCCCCCACCCACCTGGCCCTGACCGTCCTGGCCATCGGCGCGGGCTCGCTCTTCTTCTCCCACCTGAACGACGCCGGATTCTGGCTGGTCAAGGAGTACTTCGGGCTCACCGTCGGACAGACCCTCAAGACCTGGTCGGTGATGGAGACCATCATCTCGGTGATGGGCCTGCTGCTGACGGTCCTGCTGTCGCTGGTGATCTAGCCGCGCTCACCCCGTCGAGGCTCGCAACCCCGCCCAGACTGGTCCAAGACCCCCCGTCCGAGACGCCTTGGGACCCCCTGGCCGACCCCTATCTCCGCCACCCTCACGTGCAGGAACCCTCCTCAGGTCGGACCGGACCGGACGAGGGTTCCTGGGTCGGCACCGTCGTCTCGACTGCACCGAGGCAGTGGCTACCGCAGTACGGGTCGGCCGGTGGTGTCGGTGAGCACCTGCAGCCGGCTGCGGTACTCCTCCTCGTTCAGCTCGGCGCGGGCGAACCGTGCCGCCAGGAGCTGTTCAGGCAGGGACGGGGCGGCGCCGCTGGACCCGGCGCGACCGCGTCGGTGCCGGAGTAGGACCAGCAGGAAGACACCGATCAGGAACCCCCACAAGACCACGTTGCCGAAGACCATCAGGCGATCCCCCACCCACTCATACCCGGGCCGCAGTACATCATCGTCTGCTCCTTCAGCGGCCGGCGGGCGCGCGTGCTCTGCCCGACCGGTCCGTGGCCAGTCGCAGGGACAGTTCCGCGCCGTCTTCAGCCTGCCTGCCGTTGACCGGCTCTGAGCAGGGGCTTAGGTCCCGGCCGGCCGTCGGAAAGACCCGGAGCAGCTCGGGCCCGACCGCCCGGCGACCGCCCTCGGGACGAGGGCCCTCCCGGCCCGGGCGGCGGCTGGCGTAGCGTCAGCCGTCGGCCCTGGTGTACGACGGGGCCGACACCCCACCCAGCAGGAGGTCGACTCCTGTCCGCGCTCAAGGTCCTTTTCATCGGCGGCACCGGCATCATCAGCTCAGCCGCGGTCCGACGCGCCCTGGACGTCGGTATCGACCTCACCGTCCTCACCCGCGGCCGGTCCACCTCGCTGCGGCCGCTTCCCGAGGGCGTCACCGTGGTCACCGCGGACACCAACGACCGGGTCAGCCTGACCGGCGCCCTCTCGGGCTCCTACGACGCCGTCGTCGACTGGGTAGCGTTCACCCCGGACCAGGTCCAGCGTGACATCGAGGTCTTCGGAGACCGTACGGAGCAGTTCGTCTTCATCAGCTCTGCGTCGGCCTACCAGACGCCCCCCATCAGCCTTCCCGTCCGCGAGTCCACCCCGCTGCGCAACCCGTTCTGGCAGTACTCGCGCGACAAGATCGCCTGCGAGGAGCTGCTGCTGGCCGCCTACCGGGAGTCCGGCTTCCCGGTCACGATCGTGCGCCCCTCCCACACCTACGACAAGACGTTGGTCCCCTTCGACGGCGGCTGGACGGTGCTGGAGCGGATGCGTCAGGGCAAGGGCGTTGTGGTCCCCGGCGACGGCACCTCGCTGTGGACGCTGACCCACCACACCGACTTCGCGGTGGGGTTCGTCGGACTGCTCGGCCGCCGGGAGGCGATTGGCCAGGCCTTCCACATCACGGGCGACGACGCCCTACCCTGGAACGAGATCTACCAGGAGATGGCCCGCGCCGCCGGGGTCGAGGCCGATCTGGTGCACGTCCCCTCCGACGCGATCAACCTGGCCGACCCGGAGTGGGGCGCGGGCATGCTGGGCGACAAGTCGCACTCGATGATCTTCGACAACAGCAAGATCAAGGCCCTGGTCCCGGACTTCGCCGCGCGGATCCCGTTCTCCCAGGGGGCCCGAGAGATCGTCGCCTGGTACGACGCCGACCCCGCCCGGCGCACCGTCGACGCCGACATCGACGTGACCATGGACGCCCTGGTCGGGGCCTACCGCCCGCGGTTCCTGCCCGGGGGAGGCGACGGCAGTTGACCATTCCGCTTCGGCGCCCGTAGGCGAAGGGAACTTCCCACAGCTCATCCGTCCGAACCGTTCCCTTCCTCGTTCCGGTAGGGGGACGGCACGCTCTCGCCATCGGCAGGTGACGTGTGCTCAGGCAATGCCGCCCGGGTTGAAACTGGTCTGGGCCAGGACGTAGGCGGCGACCACGAGAACGAGGTAGGCAAACCAGCGGCGCAGCCGTTTCGCGGCGAGCCGTGGGGCAAGGCGTCCGGCGGCCAGCGAGCCCAAGACCGCAGCGCCCGTAAAGGCCACGGCCATGCTCACGTTGATGGGGGCGTCACCGAGGTGAGCGGTGAACCCGGCCGCTGAGTTGATCACGATGATAACCAGCGAGGTGGCGACGGCGGTGCCCATGGGCAGACCGAGCAACAACGTCAGAGCGGGGATGATGAGAAACCCGCCGCCCACCCCGAAAAGTCCCGTCAGGAAACCGACGGCAAGACCCAGCGCTATGGCTTTCGGCAGGCAGCTACGCCAGTTGACCCCACCGCCAGGCAGAGCACAAGAGCCCCCGACGTCGTCGGAGCTGCGCAGCATGCGCAGCGCGGTCACCACCATGATGACGGCGAACCCGAGGAGGACGACGGCCGGGTCGAGAAGGCGGCTGACGGCGGCGCCTCCGAAGGCGGCCACGGAGCCGGTGGCGCCGAAGATGGCGGACAGGCGCCACTGCACCTGGCGCAGGCGGGTGGCCACCGCAGCCGCAGCAGAGATGCCGACGACCAACAGCGACGTCGGCACGGCCGCCGCCAGCGGTTGGTTGAGCCCGTAGACCAG
>JBBQAB010000140.1:0-9245 GCA_038198385.1 Propionibacteriales bacterium | reverse complement strand
GGGTGGGGGGGAGCCCTTGTAAGTTGGCGTGCTCGTCGGCCCCCCGCCCCCGCTGGTGGGGCGCCGGCTCCATCCCGGGCAGCAGCGGACCCAGCAGCCGCGACTTCTCATAGATCAGACTCTCGCGGGAGTCGTCCGCGAGCTCGAACTCGTTGGTCATGGTCAGGGCCCGGGTCGGGCAGGCCTCCACACACAGGCCGCACAGGATGCAGCGCAGGTAGTTGATCTGGTAGACGCGGCCGTAGCGCTCACCCGGGGAGAAGCGCTGCTCGTCGGTGTTCTGGGCTCCTTCCACGTAGATCGCGTCGGCCGGACAGGCCCAGGCGCAGAGCTCACAGCCGACGCACTTCTCCAGGCCGTCGGGCCACCGGTTGAGCTGGTGACGACCGTGGAACCGCGGTGCTGTCACCTTGGGCTTGGTGGGGTACTGCTCGGTGAAGGTCTTGCGGAACATGGTCTTGAAGGTGACGCCGAAGCCGGCGATCGGGTCGAGGACCCCCATTAGGAACCTGCTTCCTCGGTGGTGGAGCGGGTGGGTGGCGTATCGGGGTCGTCCTCGGGGTGCAGCACCCCGGCAAACTCCGGCAGCACCTGACCCTTCATCGGCGGGACCGGAAAGCCGCCCGCGAAGGCGTCGAACTCCTCGGCCGGCTCGTCGCGGTCGGACAGCTTGTCCTCCCCGTTGCCGCCGAGGAAGGACAGAGCCAGCAGCACGACCACGATCACGGCGGCGACACCCCAGAAGACGGGACCGGCGAACCAGCCCTGCTGACGACCCTGCTTCAGCAAGGCCACGAAGACGATCCAGGCCAGCGAGATGGGGATCAGCCACTTCCAGCCGAAGTGCATGAACTGGTCGTAGCGCATCCGCGGCAGGGTCCCGCGCAGCCAGACGAAGCCGAAGAGCAGCAGCACGACCTTGAGCAGGAACCACACGACACCCCACCACCCGCTGTCCAGCCCCGGGATCAGGCTGAACGGCAGGGGCGCGTGGTAGCCGCCCAGGAACAGGGTCGTGGCGAGGGCCGAGACCGTGATCATGTTCATGTACTCGGCCATGAAGAACATCGCGAAGCGCATCGAGGAGTACTCGGTGTGGAAGCCGCCGACCAGCTCGCCTTCGGCCTCGGGGAGGTCGAACGGTGCGCGGTTGGTCTCACCGACCATGGAGACGAGATAGATGAGGAAGGACGGGAACAGCTGCACCGCGTACCAGACCGGCAGGTTGACCCCGGCGATCGAGATCGTCGCCTCGGCCTGCTTGGCCACGATCTCGGAGGTGGACAGCGACCCGGCGTAGAGGAACACCGCGACCAGGGCCAGGCCCATCGCGACCTCGTAGCTGATGACCTGGGCGCTCGAGCGCAGAGCACCGAGCAGGGCGTACGTGGAGCCCGACGACCAGCCCGCCAGCACGATCCCGTACACCCCGACGGAGGCGATGGCCACGATGAACAGCACCGAGACGGGCAGGTCGGTGACCTGCAGCGGGGTGGTGATGTCGGTGAAGGGAATGCGCACCTCACCGGCGACCGGGATGACCGCGAAGGCGGTGACCGCCGGGATCGCGGTCACGAAAGGCGCGAGCATGAAGACCAGCTTGTCCGCGGCCTTGGGGGTGAAGTCCTCCTTGAACATCAGCTTCATGCCGTCGGCCAGGGACTGCAGGAGACCGAAGGGGCCGTTCATGGTCGGACCCTTGCGGTGCTGCATCAGCCCCACGATGCGGCGCTCGAACCAGATCGTGAACAGGGTCAGGAGCAGCAGCAGGACCAGCGCGAGGACCGCCTTGATCGCGACCAGCCACCAGGTGTCGTTGAAGAACGGGGTGAGGTCCATCGGCGTGAGCAGGCTCATCAGTGCTCTTCCTCGCTCGGGTCGAGGACGCCGTCCTCAGGTGCGGAGTACTCGGCCGCCGGGTCCGGGGCGACCCGGGGTCCGTTGGCGTCGGCCGCGGCGGCTGGGGCCAGGGTCACGAGCTCGCCGGCCCCGGTGGCCAGGTGGGCGGCCACCGACAGCCCGGGCGCCTGGGCCGGGACCCAGACCACTCCGGGAGCCATGGACGGGTCCAGGACCACGGGCAGCGCCAGTCGGCCGCGGTCGTTGGCCACCGTGACCCGGCCCTCGATGCCCGCGGCGTCCGCGGTCCGGGGGTGCAGCCGCGCGACGGCCGGGCGGATGGAGGCGGCCAGGTTGGGCTCGCCGTCCAGGGCCCGGCTGCCGTCCAGGGCCAGCCGCCAGGTGGCGAGGACGACGGTGTCGCTCTCGGCGACGCTCGGCTGGGCGGCGCTGAAGCTGGGCGCCTCGGCGCGCGCGCCGTCCCAGGGGCCCAGCTCGGCCAGCTCGGCCCGGGCCTGGGCGGGCGACCGGAACCCCAGGTCGTGGCCCAGACCGTCGGCCAGGGCAGCGAGCACCCGGAGGTCCGACATCTGGTTGGGAACCGTGATCACGGTCGGGAACCCCCGCTCGCGACCTTCCCAGTTCACGAAGGTGCCGGAGCGCTCCTGGACCAGCGACACCGGCAGCACGACGTCGGCGCGCTCGGTGACCAGCGAGGCCCGGGCTTCCAGGCTGACCACGAAGCCGACCTTCTCCAGACCCTCCAGCGCAGCCTGCGGGTCGGTGAAGTCCGACGGATCGACCCCGGCAACCACCAGGGCGGCCAGCTCGTCATCCGCGGCCGAGATCAGCATCTCGTCGGCGTCACGGCCCTCCAGTGAGGGCAGCGACCCGACCCCCCAGGTGCTCTGGGTGTCAACCCGCGCGGCGGCGTCGCCCACGGGGCGGCCACCCGGCAGCAGGTTCGGCAGACAGCCGGCCTCGACCGCGCCGCGGTCGCCGGCTCGGCGGGGCACCCAGGCGAGCCGGGCCCCGGTCCGGGCGGCCAGCCGCAGGCAGGCGCTGAGGGTACCGGACTGGGCCGCGGCCCGCTCCCCCACCAGGATCACCGCACCGGCGTCCAGGGTGACCTGGGCGGCGGCGGCGGCCGACACCCGGCCGGAGCCGGTCGTCGTGCTGCCCAGCTGGTCGAGGGTGGCGCCCTCGGCGCCGGGGATCACCGGGACCAGGGTGGCGCCCATCTTGCGGGCGCCGTTGCTCAGGAACGGGGCCAGCGTCCACGACGCCAGCGCGGCCTTGCGGTGGGCCTTGCGGAGCCGCAGGAAGACCGTCCCGGCCTCCTCCTCGGGCTCGAAGCACACCATCAGGACCGAGCTGGCCGCCTCCAGGTCGGCGTAGGTCACGCCCCGGCCGGAGCCCGCCACGGCATGGGCCAGGAAGTCGGCCTCCTCGGCGGAGTGGGCCCGGGCCCGGAAGTCCACGTTGTTGGTGCCCAGCACGGCGCGGGCGAACTTCGCGTACGCGTACGCGTCCTCGAGCGTCAGCCGACCACCGGTGAGGACACCGGCCGAGGTGCCCGCCGCGGCGAGACCCGCGACGGCGGCGTCGATGGCCTCGGGCCACGAGGCCGGGCGCAGCACGCCGTCCTCACGGACCAGCGGCCGGGTGAGCCGGTCCTCCTGACGCCCGTAGGCAAAGGCGAAGCGGTCCTTGTCGGTGATCCACTCCTCGTTGACCTCGGGGTCGTCACCCGCCAGCCGCCGCATCACCAGACCGCGCCGGTGGTCGACCCGGATGGCTGAGCCGCAGGCGTCGTGCTCGGCCACCGAAGGGGTCGAGATCAGGTCGAAGGGCCGGGAGCGGAACCGGTAGGCCGCGCTGGTCAGGGCGCCGACGGGGCAGATCTGGATCGTGTTGCCCGAGAAGTAGGACTCGAAGGGCTCCTTCTCGTAGATGCCGACCTGCTGCAGGGCACCCCGCTCGATCAGGGCGATGAACGGGTCACCGGCGATCTGCTCGGAGAAGCGGGTGCAGCGGGCGCAGAGCACGCAGCGCTCACGGTCCAGCAGGACGTTCGCGGAGATGTTGATCGGCTTGGGGTAGGTCCGCTTGACGTCGGTGAACCGGCTCTCGGCGTAACCGTGGGAGAGGGCCTGGTTCTGCAGCGGGCACTCCCCGCCCTTGTCGCAGATGGGGCAGTCGAGCGGGTGGTTGACGAGCAGGAACTCCATGTTGCCGTGCTGGGCCTTGTCGGCCACCGGCGAGGTGACCTGGGTGCGGACCTGCATCCCGGGCGCCACCTCGAGGGTGCAGGAGGCCTGCGGCTTGGGGATCGCCCGGCCGTTGCCCGCGTCGGGCACCTCGACCAGGCACTGCCGGCAGGCGCCGACCGGCTCGAGCAGCGGATGGTCGCAGAACCGCGGGATGTCGACCCCGATCAGCTCGGCGGCCCGGATGACCAGGGTGCCCTTGGGCACCGACACCTCGACGTCGTCGATGGTGAGGGTGATGAGGTCGTCGCGCTGGGCGAGCTCGGCCCCGGCCCGCTGCCCCTGGGGGGCCGCGGAGCCGGCGTCGGTGGCTCGGGCGGTGATCGTCATGCCGCTCTCCTCATGCCGGCGCTCCGGCCGGCTCGCGTACGTAGGTGGTGCTGCGCTCGTAGGGGAACAGCTCCCACGCGGGGGTGTGCAGGGCGGCTTCGAACTCGTCCCGGAAGTAGGCGATCGCCGAGCTGATCGGCGAGGTCGCCCCGTCCCCGAGGGCGCAGAAGGACCGGCCCAGGATGTTCTCACACAGGTCGAGCAGCTTCTCGATGTCCCCCGGCTCACCCCGGCCGGCCTCCATCCGCTTCAGGATCTGCACCAGCCACCAGGTGCCCTCACGGCAGGGCGTGCACTTGCCGCAGGACTCGTGCTTGTAGAACTCGGTCCAGCGCAGCACGGTCCGCACCACCGAGGTGGTCTCGTCGAAGCACTGCAGGGCCTTGGTGCCGAGCATCGACTTCACGCTGGCCACTCCCTCGTAGTCCAGCGGGACGTCGAGGTGCTCGGGCGTGAGGATCGGGGTCGAGGAGCCCCCCGGGGTCCAGAACTTGAGCTGGTGGCCGGGCCGGATGCCCCCGGCGAGGTCGAGCAGCTGCCGCAGGGTGATCCCCATCGGCGCCTCGAACTGGCCCGGCCGGGTGACGTGGCCCGAGAGCGAGTAGATGGTCATGCCCTTGGACTTCTCGGTACCCATCGAGGCGAACCAGGCCGCTCCGTGGGTCAGGATGCTGGGCACCGAGGCGATCGACTCGACGTTGTTGATGACCGTGGGACTCGCGTAGAGCCCCGCGACGGCGGGGAACGGCGGACGGAGCCGCGGCTGGCCGCGCCGTCCTTCCAGGGAGTCCAGCAGCGCGGTCTCCTCGCCGCAGATGTAGGCCCCCGCTCCGGCGTGCACGATGATCTCGAGGTCGTAGCCCGTGCCCAGGATGTTCTTCCCGGCGTACCCCGCCGAATAGGCCTCGCGGACGGCCTGCTGCAGCCGACGGACCACGTGCAGCACCTCACCGCGTACGTAGATGAAGGCGTGGTTGGCCCGGATGGCGAAGGACGAGATGATCACACCCTCCACCAGGGTGTGGGGGGAGGCCATCATCAGCGGGACGTCCTTGCAGGTGCCCGGCTCGGACTCGTCGGCGTTGACCACCAGGTACTTCGGCTTGGGGTTGTCCTGGGGGATGAAGCTCCACTTCATCCCGGTGGGGAAGCCAGCCCCACCGCGGCCGCGCAGCCCGGAGTCCTTGACCGCGGTGACGACGTCGGCGGGCTCCATCTGCAGCGCGTTGCGCAGACCCTGGTAGCCGCCCTGGTGCTCGTAGTTGGTGAGCCGCCAGGCGCGTGCGTCGCCCCAGTTGGCGGTCAGGACGGGAGTCAGCAGGTCGGTCATCGGTCTCCTCCGGCGTCGGTGGACGGCTCGGGCTCCGGCGGGGCGTCGGGGGCCCGCCAGCCGTGGTCGCGGGCGATGCCCAGTCCGAGCAGCGACGGTCCGGCCGCCGCTGGGCCCTCGTCGGCCCGTCCGTCGGGGAAGCCGGCGAGCACCCGCTCGGCCTCCTTCCAGGTGCAGACCCGGGCCCCCCGCGTCGCGGTGACCTCCTGGCCGGAGCGAATGGCGTCCACGACCTCGACGGCGCGGTCGGGCGTGGTGTTGTCGAAGAACTCCCAGTTGACCATCATCACCGGCGCATAGTCGCAGGCTGCGTTGCACTCCAGGTGCTCGAGGGTGACCAGACCGTCGTCGGTCGTCTCGTCGTTGCCGATCCCCAGGTGGTCCTGCAGGCGGGAGTAGACCTCGTCGCCACCCATGATCGCGCAGAGCGCCGTCGTGCAGACCCCGACGTGGTACTGCCCCACCGGACGCCGCTTGTACATCGTGTAGAAGGTCGCCACCCCACTCACGTCGGCGGCGGTCAGACCGAGGATCCGGGCGCAGGCCTCGATCCCGGCCGGGGTGACCCGACCCTCGACGCTCTGCACCAGGTGCAGCATCGGCAGCAGGGCCGAGCGCGGCTGAGGGTAGCGGGCCGCGACCATCGCCAGCTCGGCCAGGGTCTGCTCGCTCAGCAGGGTCTGCGGACCCGAGAAGTCGATGCTCGGCTCGTCGAAGTGGGTGGTGAGGTGGCCGTGTCCGGCCAGCTCCTCGGAGGCGTTGTCGCCCCCGCCGTGCCCGGCGCGGGCGCCCGCCTGGGGCTCGGTCAGGCTCACCGGTCCACCCCGCCCATCACCGGGTCGAGGGAGGCCACGGCCACGACCACGTCGGAGACCATCGCCCCCTCGCACATGATGGGCATGGCCTGCAGGTTGACGAAGCTCGGGTCGCGGAAGTGGGCCCGGAACGGCCGGGTGCCACCGTCGGAGACCACGTGCGCCCCGATCTCGCCGCGCGGGCTCTCGATCGGGACGTACGCCTGCCCCGGCGGGACATGGAAGCCCTCGGTGACCAGCTTGAAGTGGTGGATGAGAGCCTCCATCGACTCGCCCATGATGTGCTTGATGTGCTCGTTGGAGTTCCCGATGCCGTCCGAGCCCACGGAGAGCTGGGCCGGCCAGGCAATCTTCTTGTCGGCGATCATCACCGGGTCGCCCTTCATCTTCTCCAGCCGGGCCACACACTGGTCGACGATCTTGAGGCTCTCCCACATCTCGTTGAGCCGGATCCGGAACCGGCCGTACGCGTCGGCGGTGTCCCAGGTCTGCACCTCGAAGTCGTAGGTCTCGTAACCGCAGTAGGGCTGCTTCTTGCGCAGGTCCCAGTCGTAGCCGGTGGCCCGCAGCGGCGGACCGGTGATGCCCAGGGCCAGACAGCCGGCCAGGTCCAGGTGCCCGACCCCCCCGAGACGGCCCTTGAAGATCGGGTTCTCGTTGCAGAATGCGGCGTACTCCGGCAGGTGCTTGCGCATCCAGGCCACCAGGTCCTTGACGTGCTCGAGCGCGTTGTCGGGCAGGTCCTGGGCGACACCCCCGGGCCGGATGTAGGCGTGGTTCATCCGCAGGCCGGTGATCAGCTCGAAGGCGTCGAGCACCTTCTCCCGCTCCCGGAAACCGATCGTCATCACGGTCAGGGCGCCGATCTCCATGCCCCCGGTGGCGATGCAGACCAGGTGCGAGGAGATCCGGTTGAGCTCCAGCATCATCACCCGGATGACGTTGGCCTTCTCCGGGATCTCGGCCTCGATGTCCAGCAGCCGCTCCACGCCGAGACAGTAGGTGGTCTCCTGCGAGAGTGGCGAGAGGTAGTCCATCCGGGTGCAGAAGGTCACGCCCTGGGTCCAGGAGCGGAACTCCATGTTCTTCTCGATGCCGGTGTGCAGGTAGCCGATGCCGCAACGGGCCTCGTGCACCGACTCCCCCTCCATCTCGAGGATGAGCCGGAGCACGCCGTGGGTCGAGGGGTGCTGGGGACCCATGTTGACCACGATCCGCTCGTCACCGCGTTCGGCCTGCTCGGCGACGATCGTGTCCCAGTCCTGGCCGGTCACGGTGTAGACGTGGCCGGCGACCGGGTCGGCGGCGGCGCCGTACGGGTCCTCGACCCCGGCGCGCCGGGTGGCCTCGTCGTCGGCCGGGGTGCTGGAGGGGTGGGCCGAGGTGGTGGCGCTCATGAGTAGCTCCTGCGCTGGTCAGGGGGCGGGATGGTGGCGCCCTTGTACTCCACCGGGATGCCTCCGAGCGGGTAGTCCTTCCGCTGCGGGTAGCCGGGCCAGTCGTCGGGCATCAGGATGCGGGTGAGCGCGGGGTGTCCGTCGAAGACGATCCCGAACATGTCGTACGTCTCGCGCTCGTGCCAGTCGGCGGTCGGGTAGGTGCCCACCACCGAAGGGATGTGCGGGTCGGAGTCGGGGACCGAGACCTCGAGCCGGATCCGACGGTTGTGGGTCATCGACTGCAGGTGGTAGACCGCGTGCAGCTCGGCGTCCCGGTCGGCCGGGTAGTGCACCCCGGACACGCTGCTGCACAGCTCGAAGCGCAGGTGGGCGTCGTCGCGCAGGTGCCGGGCCAGGGCGGCGAGGTGGGCGGGGGCGACATGGAACGTGATCTCGCCGCGGTGGATGACCACCTTGGTGATGACGTCGCCGTAGTTCGGGACCAGCTGGCCGATGCGGTCGTAGACCTGGTCCCACCAGCCGCCGAAGGGCTGCTCGGCCGGGCCGGGGAACGCGATCGTGCGGGTCAGGCCGCCGTAGCCGGAGGTGTCCCCGGTCCCGCGGACACCGAACATGCCCTGGCGGACCTCGAGCACCTCGGCCTGCGGGTCCACCACGGCGACCTCGGTCTGGGCCGCCTCGTCGGTGGCCTGCTCGCCGTCGGTGACCCCGGAGTCGACCTCGGGGGCCGAGCCGGTGACCGACCCGGACCGGGTGCCGGGGTTTGGGGCGGACTCGCCGTCGGGCCGGGCTCCGGTCACCGGCGCCTTCGCGTCGGACTCGGAGTTGAGGCCCTCGCCGTCGGGGCCCTGGTCGGTCGTACGGTCGCGGCCCGGGCCCTCAGGGGTGTCGGAGCTCACCGCAGCAGCCCCTTCAGCTCGCGGGTGGAAGGCGCGACCAGCTGGGCCTGCTCGGCCTCCTGGTCGGCCAGCGTGGCGTTGATGCCGATCGGGGTGTGGGCGACCTTGTCGCGGAGCTTGAACATCGCGTCGATCAGCATCTCCGGGCGCGGCGGGCAGCCGGGCAGGTACATGTCGACGGGGACGACGTGGTCGACGCCCTGCACGATCGCGTAGTTGTTGAACATCCCGCCCGACGACGCGCAGACTCCCATCGACAGCACCCACTTGGGCTCGGCCATCTGGTCGTAGATCTGCCGCAGCACCGGGGCCATCTTCTGCGACACCCGACCGGCCACGATCATCAGGTCGGCCTGCCGCGG
>JBBQAB010000139.1:0-3049 GCA_038198385.1 Propionibacteriales bacterium | reverse complement strand
CATGGGCTGAGCCCGGTCGAAGCCTCGGACCCTCGACGAGGGTCCGAGGCTTCGTCGTCTGGAGAGGTTTCGTCGTCTCACGACGTCGATCTCCTCGGCGGAGGCGGTGATGGGTGGTCCCGCCTCGTCCGTACGGGGTGACTTAGGCGTAGCGACGGGCGACGCGGGTGGCCTCAGCGCCGTACGCGGCCCCGTGGGTCACCGCGTGCACCAGCAGCGGGTGCAGCTGGTGCAGGCCGATCAGGGCCCGGTAGCCGGGCTCCAGACCGGCGGCCTCGGCGTACGCGGTGGTGACGCTCTCCAGCTCGGGCAGGCCGAAGAGGTGCAGCAGGGCCAGGTCGGTCAGGCCGTGGCCGCCGTGGGCCGCCGGGTCGATCAGCACCACCCCGGACGCCGTGTAGAGCACGTTGCCCGACCACAGGTCCCCGTGCAGCCGGCGGGGCGGTCGGCCGTCGTCGAGCTCACCGGCGTCCAGGTGTTCGCAAACCCGGTCCACCAGGGCGGCGCCGTCGGCGCTCAGGTTGCCCAGGTCGCGGGCCCGACGGGCGTACGGCTGCAGGCGCTGCTCGGCGAAGAAGCGGCCCCAGGTCGGCGCGGCCCGCAGGCTCATCGGCTGGGTGCCGATGTAGCCGTCCCCGGCCCAGCCGGCTGGGGGCGCCCCGAACGAGGCCGCACCGGCTTCGTGGGTGCGGGCGAGGCGTCGCCCGAAGTCCTCGGCGGCCCCTCGGCTGGGTCGGACCGGCACGAGCCGCGCCAGCGTGAGCTCGGTCTCGGTCAGCCCGAGGACCTCCACCACCCCGACCGCGTCGGGCCCGGCGGCGGCGAGCCAGTGCAGGCCGGCCGCTTCGACCGCGAGCACATCGGCCGTCCGGCCCGGGACGCGTTTACGGTACGGGACTGGTCTGCTCATAAGGCTGCTGGGCTCACCGGGGCGGTCCCGCGGAGGCAGCTGGACGCGGCCCTCCTCGCCTCAGACGGGCAGGCGTCCACGAACGATGGAATTCCCGGAGTGGGCCGTGCTGGTGTCGGGCACGGGCTCTTCGGAGATGTCGATCACGGGCCACTTGCGGACGTCCATCCCGTCCGGGATCTGAAAGGTGCCGGTGCCGCGGTTCAGGTAGCCCATCGAGTGCATGTGCCGCGCTTCGACGTCGCTCAGCCACACCTCGCGTCGGCCGGTATCTGCCTCCGGTGAACTCATGTCGACCTGCAGCACCGCACGGCCCTGCGCGTCCTTGGTCAGACTGGCTGTCCCACCCGAGCCGGGCCACTGCGGCAGGGCGTTCAGGTGGATCGGCTTGGAGGCGGCCGGCGGGGCCGCCACCTTGTTCAGGTTGACCCCGATGCCGACTCCCGCGGCTAGCAGGACCGCCGCAGCCAAGGCCAGCGACAGCACCCGGCGTACGCGGCTGGACCGGTCGGGCGCAGTCATGCCCGACGGGTCGCCCACTGGCGCGGTCAGGTCGTGCTGGTGGCGGACCGACGTGAGCCCGCTCAGCTCGAGCTCGGCCTGGATGCGACCCCACAGGTCAGAGGAGGGCTCGCGCAGCTCGGAGTCCTCACCGACGGACTCCCGGGCCCGGTCGACCACGTGCCGGAGCTCGGCGAGCTCGGCCTGGCACACGGGGCAGCCGGCGGTGTGGTCACGATCCTCGGGCATGGTCTTCAGCTCTCCCAGGGCGAGCAGCGCCAGGGTCTCAGGACTCGTATGCATCGGTGAAAACCTCCATCCGGCGCTTGAGCTTGATCAGACTGCGGCGAATATGACTCTTGACCGTGCCTGGGGGCATCTGGAGCCGTTCGGCGATCTGGGCGTGGGTCAGGTCCTCGAAGAACGCGAGCCGCAGGACCTCCTGCGGCACCTTGTCCAGTCGGGCAATCTCCTCGGCAATGATCAGTCTCTCGGCCACGTCCATGGGCTCTGGAACGGCGGGTTCGATCTGACTAGCCATCTCGGTACGGATACGGCGCTGCTTGCTGCGCGCCTGGTGGGCGTCCACGATCTTGTTGCGGGTGATGCCCATCAGCCAGGCGGGCAGTGACGCGCGCGCAGGCTGGTAGTTCTTGCGTCCGGTCCACGCCGCCACGAAGACCTTCTGGGTGACGTCCTCGGCCTCGGTGACCTCACCGAGGGACCGGTAGGCGACGGTGTAGACCAAGGCTGAGTAGCGCTTGTAGATGCTCTCGAGGGCCGTCTCGTCGCCGCTGAGGAAGGCCGCCACGAGAGCATCGCGCTCGTCGTCGGTTGGGGCGGTCACAGCAGCAGCTACCCTCCGTGGTGCCAGCGTCTCAGCCGCGCTCGAGCGCGACGGGGGCCAGCCTACCGACCCCCGGCCGAACAGCCCGCCTCCGCCGGTCAGATCCGCGGGGGCGAAACGGACGGAGGCGGCGCTGCTGGTCAGGAGAGCCGACGGTCTTGTGGGCTCGACGGGGGGAGGCGTCGATGTCCACGGACGGCCGAGCGCCGGTCAGGGCCGTGCTGGCGCATGAAGTCTCCTCGGTCAGGTCGGGCGGGTTGTTCCGACCTACTGACTGTTCCGGCAACCGAGAACCGGCGGATGCAGGGGAGAGCAAAGAGATGGTGGCCAGGGCCGGGCTCGAACCGGCGACCTTTCACTTTTCAGGCGAACGCTGCTACCAACTGAGCTACCTGGCCATCCAACACAAAAGCGGTGACATCCAGGTGGATGTAACACCGCTCTCGCGACCCCGACGGGACTCGAACCCGCGACCTCCGCCGTGACAGGGCGGCGCGCTAACCAACTGCGCTACGGGGCCTTGGTTGGGCCCAACTTCTCTGAGTTTGTCCGGGAGCCTCACGGCACCCGTCCAGCCTTGCTCAACGCCTAGCTGGCGTCCGCGAAACTATAGCCTAGGAGTGGGGTCGGTGGAAACCGTGGCTGCGGGGGTTGTGGCGGGGCCAGAAGAAATAGCCGACGGTGCGGCAGCGATTCCTCAGCTGTGAACCACACCCTCGACTCGGGACACCGCGGCCGGATCCTCCGACGGTGACCCGGGGCCGCGTGCGGTCCGGTCTGGTTGCCGGTCT
>JBBQAB010000138.1:0-7038 GCA_038198385.1 Propionibacteriales bacterium | reverse complement strand
CACGTGATCGAGTGCGGCGCCCAGGCCACCGGGGGCAACTACTGCTTCTTCGAGGAAGTGGCCGACCGCCGCTACCCCGGTTTCCCGATCGCCGAGGTGGCCGCCGACGGCAGCGCGGTGATCACCAAGCACCCCGACACCGGCGGCCTGGTCTCGGTCGGCACGGTCACCGCGCAGCTGCTCTACGAGATCGCCGAGCCCGCGTACGCCGGCCCCGACGTCACTGCCTGGTTCGACACCCTGCGGGTGAGCCAGGACGGGCCCGACCGGGTCCGGCTCACCGGGACCCGCGGCACCCCGCCCACCGGGGACCTGAAGGTGGCGGTCAACTACCTCGGTGGCTACCGCAACACCATGACGATGGTGCTGACCGGGCTCGATCTGGAGGCGAAGGCCTCGCTCGCGGAGGACCTGCTCTTCGACCTCCTCGGCAACCGGGACACCTTCGACGCGGTCGACGTCGAGCTGCACCGGTTCGACCGGGCCGACGCGCGGGTGGAGTCCGAGGCAATGGCCCACCTGGTGGTCACGGTCAAGGACGCCGATCCGGTGAAGGTCGGGCGCCGGTTCTCTTCCGCGGTGCTGGAGCTGACCCTGGCCAGCTATCCGGGATTCTTCACCACGACCCCTCCGACCCGGGAGACTGCGTACGGGGTCTACTGGCCGACCCTGGTGCCGGGAACGGTGGTGACGCCCCGGGTCGGGTTGCCGACCGGCTCGACCATCGTGGTGCCGCCGGTGGCGGGCAGCCGGGAGCGTGCCGCCGCCCGACCGCCCGGATCAGCTGCGCCGCCGCCGACCGCGGTGACCCCGGTGCCGGCGACGGGACCGACGAGGATCGTCCCGCTGGGCACGTTCGTGGGGGCCCGGTCGGGCGACAAGGGCGGCAACGCCAACGTCGGGCTGTGGACACGCACCGACATGGAGTTCGTCTGGCTGCAGTCCTTCCTCACGGTCGAGCGGCTGCACGAGCTCATGCCGGAGGCGGACGGACTGGAGGTCCGTCGCTTCGAGCTGCCCCACCTGCGCGCACTGAACCTGGTCATCGTGGGGTTGCTCGGCGAGGGGGTCGCGTCCTCCACCCGCCCTGACCCCCAGGCGAAGGCGGTCGGAGAGTTCCTCCGCTCCCGGCTCGTGCCGGTCCCGGTCGCGCTGCTGCAGGCGCCCCGGGGACCCGACCCGGGCTAGCGTGCCGCGACGCGTGCGCGAGCGGGAACGGACCCAACCCCGCCCTGGTCGACGTAGCCGCGGGCCCGGATGACCAGCAGCCCGATGATCGAGATGACCGCGACGGTCATGAAGTAGTAGCTCGGCGACAGCAGGCTGCCGGTGGACCCGATCAGGGCGGTCAGGGCGATCGAGGCGAGCCCGACGGCGGCGGCCGCGCAGCACCCGACCGGTGTGGTCGACCAGAGTCCGTACGACCGGGGACTTGACCTTCTCCGCCGCAATGAACTCCGGCGTCTCGTCCATCTTGAGCCGGATCCACAGACCGACCGGGCCGACCAGCAGACCGAAGAAGAAGGGCACCCGCCAGGCCCAGCTGCTGAGCTGCTCGGGCGAGAGGAAGACGTTCATGCTGAAGCCGAACGCCGAGGCCAGCAGCATCGCCGCACCTTGGGTGGCGACCTGCCAGGAGGCGTAGAACGCCTTGCGCTGCGGGGGGTTCTCGACCAGGAACGTGGTCGCGGTCCCGAACTCACCTCCGGCCGAGAAGCCCTGCAGCAGCCGGGAGGCGAGGATGACCAGGCCGGCGGCCGGGCCGATCATCGCCGCGGTCGGCGCCAGGGCCATGATCGCGGTCCCCAGCGTCATCAGCGCAATGGTCAGGGTCAGCGCCTTCTTCCGGCCGGAGCGGTCGGCGTAGGAGCCGAGCACCAGCGCCCCGAGCGGCCGGATGAGGTAGGAGGTGGCGAACGCCCCGAAGGTCAGCAGCAGCCCGGTCACCCCGTCGCTCGCCGGGAAGGAACAGCTTGCTGATCACCACCGCGAACGAGGCGTACACGATGATGTCGAACCACTCGAGGGCGTTGCCCATGGAGGAGGCGAGACGGCCCGGCGGGCCACAGCCTGCTGCTGGGTGGTCACGGTGCCGGGAGCCGTCTGAGGCCGGCCGGGGCGGGAGTCGGTGCTCACGTCAGGTCACGCGTCTTTCGGGTCAACCGCTGGAGCAGGGCAGCGATGAACTGCTCGCACGCCTGGATCTGGTCAAGCTCGACGTACTCGTTGGCCGCATGGGCCTGGGCGATGTCGCCGGGGCCACAGACGACCGCGTCGATTCCCGCGTTGGCGAACTGTCCGGCTTCGGTGCCGTAGGTCACCTTGTCGGAGGAGGCTTCCCCACCGAGCTCGACGGCCAGCCGGTAGGCCTCCCCGTCGTCCCGGCTGTCCAGGGCCGGCACCTCGGCCATGATCCGCACCTCGACCGAGGCTTCCTCGTGCTCGGCCTTCATCTCGACCTCGAGCGCCCGCGCCTGACGGGTGATCTCGTTGATGATGGCCTCGGGGTCGTCTTCGGCGGTGGTGCGGAACTCGTAGCGCACCGTGCACAGTTCGGGCACGGTGTTGGTGGCGATGCCGCCGGAGATCATGTTGACCCCGGCGGTGGTGAACGGCACCCGGTAGTTCTCGTCGAACGGCCCGTCGAGTCGACGGCCGTCGGCCAGGTCGCGCACGGCCGTGACGATCCGAGCGGCGTACTCGATGGCATTGGTGCCCTCCGGGGTCAGCGAGGAGTGCGCGGACCGGCCGTGGAAGGTGATCTCGACCAGGTTGCTGGACTTGTGACCGGCGATGACCTTCATGGTCGACGGCTCCCCCACGATGCAGACCCGCGGCGGCTCGTCCCGGGCCCCCAGGGCCTCGGCGATGAACGCCCCACCGAGGCAGCCGACCTCCTCGTCGTAGGAGAAGGCCAGGTGCACCGGCTCGGACAGCTCGCCGGCCGCCAGTTCGGGCAGCGCATGCATGATGACGCCGATGTAGGACTTCATGTCCGCGGTCCCGCGGCCGTAGAGCCGGCCGTCGCGGATCTCGGGGACGAACGGGTCGGTGTCCCACTTCTGGCCGTCGACCGGCACCACGTCGGTGTGGCCCGACAGCACGATGCCGCCGCCCGTGCTGCCGTCGGCGGCGGGCAGGGTGCAGACCAGGTTGGCCTTGCTGCCGTCGGAGTTGGGGATCCGCTCCGAGGTCAGTCCGAGGCGGGAGATCTCCTCCTCCAGCACCCCGATCAGCTCGAGGTTGGAGTCCCGGCTGGTGGTGTCCATCGACACCAGCCGTTCGATCCAGGGCAGGGAGTCGGGGCTCTCAGGGGTGAAGGACATCTTCTTATCCTTTCGTACCGGTCATCCCGTCAGGCCCCCACCCCCAGGCTGCGAGCCTGGCAGGACCTACCTCGCCGACGGCCCGCAGCATAATGGCGCGGGTGGCCCTCGCCCCCGGTTTTCACGTCTCCCCCACCGACCCGACCTACCCGCAGGTGACGCTGCGGGCCGTCACCTTCCGCCGGTTCCAGGTCACGCAGCCGTTCTGGTTCGTCGACCGTGACGGGTCCGCCTGGGAGGTGCCGGCCCACACGGCCCTCGAGAGCACCGACCTCGCGTCGGCGCCCGCCTGGCTCTGGGGCCTCACCGCCAGCTACGGCCGACAGCTCTACCCCGCCCTGCTGCACGACCGGCGCTCCGACGAGGCCCTACTGCGCCGCTCGGGCGACCCGACCGCGGCGTACGCCGACCGGCTGGACGCGGACCGGCAGTTCTACCGGGCGCTGCGGCTGCAGGGTCTGGCCCCGCTGCGGGCGTCGATGTTCTGGGCGGCGGTGACGCTGCAGCGCTGGTTCGTGATGGGGCGGGCGTACGCCGGGGTCGGCTCCCTGCTCCAGATGGTCGCCGTGCTGGTGGCGTTCTGGGGGGCCGTCGGCTGGGCCGTCGCCGGCGGGGGCGACGGGTGGCACGACCCCGGCCGCTGGCTGCTGCTCGCGGCGGCGGCGTTCGCCCCGTCGGTGCTCTACGGACGGGAGTCGGCGCCCGCGGTGACCGTCGGCTGCCTGGTCGCGCCGGTCACGGGCACGGTGCTCGTCGTCACGTTCGTCGCCTCGGTCCTGCTCTGGCTTCCCGACCTGGTGATCACGGCGGTGACCAAGCTGACCACGCCCGGCCCGCCCCCGGTGCCGCCCGCACCCTGGCCGCGCCCGCTTCCCTACCTGCGGGAGCCTGACTCACAGCCGTGACGTCGGTGGCCAGGGTGGTGGGCGGGGGCACCCCGAACAGGTGGCGCCCGTGGAGGGCCCTCGGACCAGGTCATGCTCAGCGCCGGTGGCCGATACCCACTGGCGCTCCTTGTCGGGGTCGCGACTAACGCGCCCCGTCGACCACCTTGCGGGAACCGAGCGGGGCGTCCAGGGCGACCTGGGTGGCGTACGCGTACGCCACGGCCGGCTGCGGGCCGCCACAGCTGGCCCCGGGTCGCTTGCCGGCCATCACGGTCACGGTCACGGTGTCCTTGGTCTCGGTGACGTTGACCTGGCCGAGCACGGAGCACGGTGGGGTTCCGGGGAGCATGCCCTCCACGAGGACGGCGGACTTCCCCGGCACGGCCTTGGCGCTGGTCCAGCGCTCAGCCTTGAGGTCGACCGCCTTCTCGGGCGTGACCAGGGACGGGGTGGTCGCGCTCGCGGGTCCCGAGGGCATCGGGCCGGAGGAGACCACGCCGGAGGCCGGGCCCGCGGGGGTCGCTCCCCCGGCGGGGACGGCCTGCGCAGCGCAGGCGGCGACCGCCACCAGGAGCAGGGTGGCGGTAGCGACGGATCCCGCGGTGCGAAGCGCGGGGTGGAGCGGGTTCTGTGTACGCATGGTGTTCACATTCTCCTGAGGTGCTGGACCGCCGACCCGCACATCTGCGCCGGTCACCGGATTAACGTCTGGTCCGTACAAATGGTTTCGGCCCGAGGACCCGGCGGGTTGTCCGCCGAGCCCCCGGGTCGATTTCGGGGTGAGGCGAGCTCAGCTCGTCTGGTAGCGCACCGCGTTGTAGAGCGAGGCCACCTGGTTGCCGTAGTAGGGGCTGTACATCCACGACGGCGAGCTGGTGTAGATGAAGTCGTTGTGGCCGTTGACCTGGCCCCAGCTGCCGTCGAAGTTGCGGTACCAGGCGCCACCGGAGGAGCCGCCGGTCATCCCCGAGTACATGTAGATCGTGCCGTTGCCCGGGTTGTAGGTGCTGCCGCACGCCTCGGTCAGGTAGGCCCCGTTGTAGGGCGAGGCCTGCGGGTAGCCGAAGGCGCAGGTGTCGTAGTTGGCCGACTGGTTCCAGGTGATGCCCTGGGCCCCGAGGTAGTCGGTGATCCGGTAGCCGAAGCCGTTGCGGTACATGGTCGCCGCGCCGACGTCCTGGCTGAAGTCCCGGTTGTAGAACCAGCCGCTGGTGGTGGTCAGCTGGCGGGAGTACCAGGTGCCGTACGGCCGGGAGCCGTTGTTGTAGGAGGGGACGAAGGTGAAGTTGCTGTCCCAGACCTTGCCGTCGACCACACAGTGGCCGGCGGTCCAGACCAGGCTCTTGCCCTCGCTGTTGACGATGGTCGCCGAGCAGACGTAGTTCAGGCCGGCGCGAGTGAAGAACACCTTGCCGTTGGTCCGGGCGGCGGGGTACCAGTAGGGCAGGTTCGGATAGCTCGTCCGCCGGGCCATCGCGGGTACGGACTGGCCGACCTTGAGCGCCTTCGCGGAGCGGGCCGGCTCGATGCTCACGGCCGGGCCCTTCAGCACTGACGGGAGGCTGGTCTTGTTGACCCGGGGGGACGTACCGACCCGCTTCAGCGCGGTCGCACCGTCGAGGGGCTTCGCCGCCTTCATCCGGTCGGCGGTCCAGTAGGCCGAGACCGCCTTCCGCTCAGCGGCGACCCCGGTACCCTTCATCAGCTTCTTGACCGCGGGGGTCAAGGTGTTGCGGTGGGTGACCGTGGCGGCCCGGGAGCTGGGCGCCGGGGCCGAGGTGAGGACCGGGGCCGAGGGAGCCTGGGCCGGACCGGCCTGGGCCAGCGACGGGGAGGCGAGCACCGAGGCTCCCGCCACCACGACCATGGCCAGGACGGCGAGACGCGGACGGAGGGTGGGCGGCTTCTGGATGAGAAGAGACATGAGTCGGCTGAGCTTTCTGGGTGGGTGACACATGGATGGGAGGGATACCCGGGGCGCCTGGGTGGTTCGCTCATCAGGAGCCCCGCCCCCATCGGCCGATACGGCCGCCGTCCGCTTCCCGCCGATTTATGCGGCCCTCGCACCAACCTCGTATCTGAACCCCACCACCCCCCTCCTTTCCGACCGTCTCCTCTCCGACCCGCAAACCCGCACGACCGCCCCCGCCCGAAGGCGGAGACGGTCGTCGCGTCGAGGGTGCAGCCGGGTCAGTCGCAGATCTGGGCCTCAGCCTCGGCCGAGGTCACCCCCTCGTACGCCCCGATGGCCTCGACCTTGGCGGCCGAGGAGGACTGGGAGTCGAAGACGTAGCCGAGCCACTCCTTGGCCAGCCGACGGGCCAGCTCGATCCCGACCACGCGCTGGCCGAAGCACAGGACCTGGGCGTCGTTGCTCAACACCGACCGCTCGACCGAGAACGAGTCGTGGGCGGTCACGGCCCTGATGCCCGCCACCTTGTTGGCGCTGATGGCCACGCCGAGCCCGGTCCCGCAGACGAGCAGGGCCCGGTCCGCCTCGCCGCTCGCGACCATCCGGGCGGCGGCGACGGCGATGTGGGGGTAGGCGGTGGTCTCGTCGCTGTTGACACCGACGTCGGTCACGGCCACCACGCGGGGGTCGGCCTCCAGGTCGGCCTTGAGGATGTCCTTGTACTGCATGCCGGCGTCGTCGGCGCCGACGCCGTACCGGCGCTGGGGGGGCGTGGCGGTGGCGGGCATCAGGGCCGTGACCGCCCACGACTCGTTCTCGGTCGAGCGGTCGGTATTGAGCAACGACGCCCAGGTCCTGTGCTTCGGCCAGCGCGTGGTCGGGATCGAGCTGGCCCGTCGGCTGGCCAAGGAGT
>JBBQAB010000137.1:0-9751 GCA_038198385.1 Propionibacteriales bacterium | reverse complement strand
GTGGGCTTGGTCGTGGTTTGCGAGCACGGGGTCGACGACCGCCCAGGCGGCCTCGATGGTGTCTTGGCGGCTGAACAGCGATCCGTCGCCAGCCAGCGCGTCGCCCAGGAGATGCTCGTAGGGTTGTTCTTCGTTCGGCTGCTCGTTGAGCAGCAGGAGTTCACGTTGTTCACCGACGAACTCCTCGCCCGCGATCTTGACGCGGGCGGCGAGAGCTATCACGGGGTTCGGCGAGAGCCGGAAGCGCAGATAGTTGGCTCGACCGTAAGCGGGTGCGGAGTCGGCGAACAGCGGCTGCGGCGGCGGCCTTAGCTCGACGAGCACCTCCGCGATCGTTTCCGCCAAGCATTTACCGGACCGCAGGTACCACGGAACCCCCGCCCAGCGCCACGAGTCGATGGACAGTCGAAGGGCGCAGAAGGTTTCCACGTCGGAGTCCTTGGCAACACCGGCCTCGTCGTGGTAGCCGGCGAACTGGCCCCGGACCACGTCATGGAGGCTCAGGGGTCGCATGGCTTTGAACACGTTGTACTTTTCAGTGTGCACGGCGTCCATGCCCTGATACGGCGGTGGTTCCATGGCGAGCAGCGCCACGACTTGGAACAGGTGGTTCTCGATGACGTCGCGCAGGCAGCCCGCGGTCTCGTAGAAGCCGCCTCGTCCCTGCACGCCAAACTGTTCGGCCAGGGTGATCTGCACACCGGCGACGTAGTTGCGATTCCAGATCGGTTCGAGGAACGAGTTGGCGAAACGGAAGTAGAGGAGGTTCATGATCTCCTCTTTGCCGAGGAAGTGGTCGATGCGGAAGATCGCTGACTCGGGGAAGGCCGACTGCACGACCCGGTTGAGTTCACGTGCCGACGCGAGGTCGCGCCCGAAGGGCTTCTCGACGATAACCCGTGCGTCTCGATTCAGCTCCGCCGCGGCGAGACCCTCGATTACCGTCTCGAACAGCGACGGCGGCACCGCGAGGTAGTGCGCCGGGCGCACAGCATCGCCAAGACACCGCCGGAGCTCCTCGAAGGTGCTGGGTTCGCCGTAGTCACCGTCGACGTACGCCAACAGCGACAGCAGCCGGTCGAGGACGCCGGTATCGTCGACGCCCGCCCCGGCCGTCGCGACGCTGTCCCGAGCCCGATCACGGAGCTGCTCCAGATCCCACCCTTCCGAGGCCACCCCGATGACCGGGACGTTCAGCTTGCCCCGCTTCACCATCTGGTAGAGCGCAGGAAAGATCATCTTGCGAGCGAGATCGCCGGTCGCGCCGAAGAACACGAACGCGTCGGCCGGAGCTCCGTCCGCCCCGCTGTCGTCTGTCACGCGGCGAGTCGATCGTACTTCGCTCGGGCTAAATCGTCGGTGTCGTTTGCGTCGAGCTGTGGCGGGTGCAGGTCCATCTCGTCGATGGTGTTGACCACGATCCCCCCGACGAGGGCCCGTAGCGCGAACTTGAAGATATTCACGATGCGGGCGCCGTTGTACGCGTCCATCCGGGCTCGCAGCTCCGGCCGAAGGGCTGTCGCCGTGGCGACGGCACCCGCTCGCCCTGGCCCGTCGCATGCAGCACCATTGTGGTCGGTCATGCTTCTGCCTCGCTTTCGCTGTGGAGCGGAGTCACCGAGGACCGGACAACACCTGTATACCCGCTCACGACGGGGAGCCGGCTCGGTGAAGGGTAGCGCCGGCACGGCGCCGCTGATCGTCGAGCGCCGACAAGTCAGGTCGACGCTTCGCCGACGACGTTCCACAGGCTCAACTCTGAGCGGCCACAATGCTCCTCGATCGGCGACGACGGGCCCAGCGCCGTCCGGACGTTCTCCAAGAACCTGTCCGTCCGGGCTGGTAGCCGGCGGTCGTCTCACCGCCTGGGCAGCCGTCAATCCAGATGTCCCAGCCCGGTGTGCCCGCGCCTCGATCTCGTCCCATGTGGGGCCTTCGTACCCCGTAGTTGTACTCCCCCAGGGCCGGCTCGATTGTTCGCTCGAAGCCGGGCGAGGCAAGCTCCGCCGTCTCGGCGGTCCGCCGGCGCCGGGCTGACAGCACCAGGGGCGTCTGGCCAGACAACAGGCGCCTCAGCGTCGGCTGTTGTGATCGTGCCTCCGCTCGGCCGGGTGCGGTCAACGGGAGGTCTGGGAACCCCGTGTTGCGCCCGGTGAGGGTCCAGTCGGTCTTCCATGACGGAGGATCAACAAGCGCATCGTGGTGAGCTTGGCTGACGACCTTTCGAGTCGACGCCGCCCACGCCACGGCCTCGTCGTGCTCGTCGCTGCGTGCTGTCGGTCAAACCGTGCCCCACCGATCTTGTGGTGGGCTATCGGGCAGGTTCTCGGGGAGGTCGAGTCGTGCGACCCCGATCCGACGGTCGGCCATGCCGTAGTAGACGTCGAAGCGGTCGGGCTGGCCGATGTCGTCGCGACGGTCGATGCCGGTGGGGAACACGACGTTGGCGATCGTTCCTGTCTGTTCTTGTGGAGCTTCGGGAGCCAACACCGGGTGAGTGGAGCGGTAGCGGATATTCTGAGGATGTTCCGCGGAGAGGACCATCACGCCCGCGGCGTAGCTGAGATGCGAGTCGCCGGTCTTCGGATCGGCCAGCCCGGAGACTCCGTGGTAGACGATCAACCAGCCGTGTCGGGTGAGCACCGGAGGGGTGCCTCCGCCGATCTTGAGCCGCTCCCAGGGCGACACGGGGGTTGCGAGGCGGTGGTGCGAGGTGAACCGGCCGATCTCGCCTCGTTCGTTGCGGTCGAGTTGCATCGGACGGTACGAGATCCAGATGCTTTCCCGGCCGAGATCGACGGATCGCGGTGTGCCGTGGCATGCGGTGTCCTCGGGAAGCGACCCGGGGAACAGCGGGCGGTGCAAGATGGCCAGCTCGGGACGCTCGCTCGGGTTGGGATCGCGACCGGGAAGACACTGGCGTCCTTGTCATCGATACCGTCGAAGTCGAGCCCTCCGTAGGGGAGGAAGGTGACGAGCCCGACGCGACGCCAGCGGAGCAGATCCTCCGAGACAGCCAACGCGATCCGCGGGCCGGTAGTCGAGAACGCCGTGTAGGTCATCACGTAGTTCTGCAATGGTTCGACGTAGGTGACGCGGGGATCTTCGCATCCGCCTCCGCCTCCTGGGCGGCGCTCGTAGTCGGCGGCGGGCTCGAGGGCGATGCCGACACGTTCAGCCGCGCACGGGTCACCCTGGTCGTCGAAACGGACGCGGGCGATCCCGATGCGCGAGTAGTTGTTGCGGCCGACGAGGCGCGGGAACAGGTACAGCTCACCGTCGGGGCCTCGGGCCGCGGCCGGGTTGAGAACACCTTCGAGCTCCATCGGATCTCCGGGCGTGGGTTCCATCAGCATCCCCAACCGCCGCAACCCGAAGGCGCTCATTCGTGCTGTCCATCCGGCTCGGTGGTGTCCCGGCCAAGCCCGCCGGCACAGGCCACCATGACCTCGATCAGCCGTTTCGTCTCGTTCGGATCTCTCGTCGCGATCGACTTCACGCCCGCCCCTCTCACAGGAGAGTCGTTCCCACCAGGGAACAACGCGTCGCCGACGAAGACCATCTCGCCCAGCTCGATGGCCAAGACATCACTCAGCTTGCGGATGCCGTAGGCCTTGTCGATCCCGGGTTTGGTGATGTCGATCGACGTCGTTCCGCCCATTCGCACGGAGAATTCGGGGATCACCGCATCCAGCTTCGCCTTCATCGCGGCACGCTTCACGAAGCCAGGGTCGAAGGTTGACTTGACATCGAGGGGGGCCTGCTGGCCTAGCGCCGAGAACGTGATCTGGCTCCCACGGTCTTCGATGACGTCGCCCCAGACCTTCTTCGGCGCTAAGTCCATCGATTCAATCACGTGCTGCAACGCTGCCTTGATCGTCGCCTTCTCCTCGACGGTGAGATCGTCGGCGTAACGCAACGTCCAGCCGGTGGAGTACTCGTAGAACTTCGTCCCGCACACGGGCAGGAGCGATAACCTCGTCAACCGCCGACCGGTTCCGAGATGGGAGAGCAGCTGCTCCTGGAACTGCGCCCAACCGCCGCCCGAGATCACGGCCACCCGAACGACGTCGAGCAGACCGTCGAGCAACGTCGCCATCTCCGCGTCGATCGCCGCCTTGCTCTCGGCCAGCGTCCCGTCCAGATCGAAGACCACGAGCCGCTTCACTGCGCGCCTCCTTCAGGCAACGACAGCTCCAACACCGTCACGTCGCCGATCGGCCGGACGACGCAGACACCCACGACGGCCGGGACCACGAGCACCTCGCCGCGCCTCAGCCGGTAGCGGTCACCGTCGTCGTCGATTTCGGCGTCACCATCGATCGACACCAGGACCCGGGGCTCGCCCACCACGCCGACCGGGAACGGGGACCGTCCCGAGAGCCGCCACACACCGAACTGCGCACAGCAGAACAAGCGCTCGCGAAGCACCGGCTCGGTCGACTCGACGACCGGTACGACGGCTGCCACGACGCCCACCGACGTGTCGACGCAGGCCAAGGCCTCGTCGACCTGCAGATCCCTGCGCTTGCCCGTCGCCGGGTCGACCCGCTCCCAGTCGAACAAGCGGAACGTCACGTCGCTGTTCTGCTGCACCTCGAACACGACCAGGTCACCACCGAGAGAGTGAACAGTCCCGCCCGGCACGAACACGGCGTCGCCCGCCTTGGGAGTGAAGCTCGCCACGTGCTGCGGGAGCGTCGCCGCCGACAGGGCCCGGAGATCGTCGGGCTCCGCTCCTGGTTCCAGACCCGCATAGATCCGGCTGTGCTCGCCCGCCGCCAGCACCACCCACGCCTCGGTCTTGCCGTGCCCGAACCCGATCGGGTCGGCTTCGAGGCTCTCGGTCTGGTCATCGGATGGGTGCACCTGCACCGAGAGCATCACACCGCTCTCGGTGCCGACAGCCTGCTCACGAGGTCAGCGAGTGAGGAGGCGGCCGTCGCGCCCTTCTTCTCCAATGCTTCGACGGCGTCGGGTTCGACGTCGAAGACCACACAGTCATGACCGCCAGCCTGCAACCGGCGGACCAGGTTCGCACCCATCCGCCCCAGTCCGACCATTCCTAGCTCCATGGTTCTCTCCGTTGACGTCTCGGTCCGGCCCAGTCGGGCATGGCCACACCGGTTATCTCAATGAGCCGGCCACGAACCTGCAGTGCCTGGGTTGCCTGCGCTTCAACTCCGGGGCAGTCGGCGGCGGGCGGTGCTGAGCACCTGCTGGCGGTCCGCGCACCGCGATGACCACGCGGCCAGTCGGAACAGCACCCCCTGCTCGTATTGTTTGACGATCCTCACGGCCGGGGCCATCGCGACCAGGACGACCGCGCGACGACGGCGAGAACGATGAGGATGATCATCCCGAAACGGCGGGAGCGGGATCGGTGGAAGTCGAAGCCTGGCCGCCCGTGTGGTGGTCGAGACGGTGGTGGCTGGTCTGGCCGAGCAGCTCTCTGGCCTTGGCCACCTCACCGGCGGTGCCGTGGGCGATGACGAGCAGCCGGTCGGCGCGCAAGTCGGCCTCGTACTTCGGGATGCCGTCTTTGGGGATACCGACCGCGGTGAGACCGCCGGCGAGCGCCCCACCGGCGACGCCGAGACCGGTGGTGACGGCCACGTAGAGCAGGTAGCCGCCGATGGCGACGTGGCCGACGCCCGGCACCAGGAAGAACGCGCCGAACACCCAGCCCCACAGGCCTCCCCACTTCGCCCATCGAGCGGTGTGGGTGGTAGGTGTGTCGAACCCGACGATGTGGCGTTCCTCGGTCATGCCCTTGCCCAGCACCGAGATGTGGGACATGTCGTAGTGCTCGTGTTCGAGGTGCTTGATGGCGGCGGTGACGTCGGCCTCGTTCTCGTAGACGGCGACGGCCGCGTCGGGGATCTCATCGGGTGTCGGTTCCTCACTCATCGTGGGGCCCTTCTTGTTGGTGGGTGGCGTTCAGTGTGGTCATTCGGTGTTGTGGTGGATGATGGCGACGGGACGTCCGGCGTGGTGCGGGAGCTGGGCGGGGATCCGCCCCAGCACCAGCCCGTGGAACCCGCCCCAGCCGCGGGTGCCGGCCACGATCAGGCAGGCGTCGTCGTCGGCCCCCACCTCGGTCAGGGCGGCTACGGGATGGTCGCCGACGAGCGAGGTGTTGACCGTCACGCCACCCGTGTCGAGCTGGTCGACTTGGGCCCGCACGTCGGCCTCGCCCCGGTACTGCCAGTCAGCGACGTTCCCGTGCGGGTAGGAGTCGGCCATCGGGTCATAGGCGAAGACCGCGTGCACTGAACCGCCGAGCCCACGCGCCGCGTCCACCGCCCAGGCCAGCGCGGTGGCCGAGCCGTCGGAGCCGTCGACGCCGACCACGATCGTCCCGCCCGCGAGACGGCCGCCGAGCTCAGGAACGATCACGAGGGGTCGACGCACGTAGTGGGCCAGGTGATGGGCGACACCGCCCAAACCGAGGTCGCGAAAGCCACCGCTGCCGCGCGCGCCGACCACGACCAGCGAGGCACCCTCCTCATCCGCCGTCGTCAAGATCGCCTCGGTGGCGTCGCCGTCAACGGCCCGGGACCGGTGCTTCACAGAGTGTCGACCCTCGGGCTTGCCGATGCGACCCTCGACGGCGTGCTGGGCCTGTTCGATCTTCTCGTCATCCCAGGTGGGCGGCTTCTCCGCCTGGTCGGGATCGGATGCGCTCACGACCAGCAACTCGTCACCAGTGCGAAGACACCACTCGAGCGCCCACACCAGCGCGGGGCTTGCCAACCGGGACGCGTCCAACCCGACCAGCACCGGGCCTGTCACCGGAATCTCGAGACGACGCCAGCACCGTTCGCGGGACCCCTCGACGGCCCACGGCTACACGTGGTGGTCACTGACAACCTCCCTGATTGGCGCTGCGCGAAGAACGCTTGTTGCGCTACCCGGGACCGGAGCAACGCTCCCAGAGGATGCGGAAACGAGCGGCAGAGTCCAACGCGGTACGGGGACTACCACCGCGTCAACCCCGACCGTACCACCGCGCTCGGGGCACGTGTTGTCGGCTCGTGCAATGAAACGAGCGACGAGTCACGCCCGGCGGCAGTCGCGTCGTGGTCAATCTGTCGGCGCACCCGAGGCCGAACGGATCGTCTCGCCGTCGGCCAGCGACGACAGCGTTGGCGCGGGAGCCCATCGGCGTGGAGCTCGGCTCATACGTTGGAGCGTGACGCCGACCTGCTTCGGTGGGACCAGCGGGCAGATCTCTATGGAAGAAGCTCGATGCCTTCACCTTGCGTGGAGCTCGGTCTAAGGGATCAGGCACGCCGGCGGCAGCAGCCTCAGCGCGGGCCTCCTCGGATTGGTCGCGCTCGATGCGCCTCGGCTGGTCGGGAGCTGAGGGGTCAGCGTGCCCGGCTCGTCGGCCGGGACGGGCTGGGACGGGTCGACGCAGGGAGGGGTATGCGCCGCACGGGCGCCGCACGGGCGCCGGGGGCTGGGGCGGTCCGGCCGAGGGTGCCTGGGTTGGCCCCGTCGGCGCCGGCTGGCCGGCTGGTCGATGGGCCGGACTCCTGCCCCTCCCCCACCAGGTGCCGTTCGGTGGCCACCGCGATGTCGCTGAGCGACATCGCGGCGACGTCGTCCTGGGCGGTGTAGGTCGTCCGGCGGTGCTGGTCGTCGTCGACGTCGAGGAAGGGGTCGGGCGGCCCGCTCGTCTTCTCGTCGGGCCAGCACCCGCTTCCCTGTCTGATCAGGCTGCCAGTTTGCCACTTAGCTTAGAGGGACACGCTCAGGAGTGGAGGGCCGTCACACACGGATCACCGTCAGGCCGGGAACCGGCGCGTAATCGTCGTCCTGAGTGACGACCGGCACTCCGAGCGCCATGGCGGTTGCCGCGATCCATGAGTCGTTCACCGGCATCCGGAGCGACGCGTCGCGTAGGAGTAACCGAAGACGTGCCCACGCCTCGGCCACAGGCAGGTCCACCGGGACCGGATCGAATGCCAGGGCCTCCACCAAGGTGGCCAATCGCCTGTCCCGGGTGGCCATGTCCGCCGTGGCCAGCACCCCGGCTCGCAGCTCACCAATCGTGACGACTGACACAGCAAGCTCATCCGGGAGCTCTACATCCCCGATGGAGCGGCCGGACTCGCGGGCGATGAACAGGCTGGTGTCAGCGACAGCTTGGCTCACGACGTCCTCCGGTCGCCCACTCCGCTCACGGCAGGTCGTCGGTGCTGTCGGGCGCCAGCTGACGCAGCTCGTCGGTGAGACCGGAGTCAGCTTGGCGGACCATGAAGCGGCTCAGGAACTCGCCACTGGACATCCACCGGGACCGTCGGGCGAGTGGCCGTAGCACAGCCACGGGACGACCGGCGACGGTGATGACGATGTCCTCGCCGGCCTCGACACGCTGGAGCAGGGCACGGGTGTCGTTTCTCAGCTGGCGAGACGCGACCTGACTCACCGTGCCATCGTAGCATGTGTTCGACGCCCGTAGCACACTGGCGTTGGCCCTCCCGATGTTCCTCAACAGGCCTTCAGGCCGGGTAGACGTCGACCTCGGTGGCCTTGACGGCGGCCCAGATCGGTCCGCCGGCAGCGAGGTGGAGCTGGGCTACGGCGCTGGCGGTGACCTCGGCCACGAGGGGTACGGTCCCGGCCAGGCGTACCCGGGCCCGGTCGCCGGTGGCGGCGATCTCGCCCACCTGGGCGGCCCAGAGGTTGCGGGCGCTCCCGACGGGACGGGTGCGGTGGAGGGTGACGGCGTTCGGCCGGAAGGCGACGAGCACGGCTCCGCGGCCCGGGCCGTCGGAGGCCGTGATGACGGACCCGCCGGGGAGGGTGATGGTGGTGCCGTCGGCGGTGCCGGCCAGGAGGTTGAGCCCGACCATGTCGGCGACCCAGGCGGACTTCGGACGGGCGGTGACCTCGGCCAGGGGCCCTTGGTCGGTGACGGCGCCGTTCTCGATGACGAGGAGGCGGTCGGCCAGGGCGGCGGCGTCGATGGGGTCGTGGGTGACGACGAGCCGGGAGCCCGGGTAGCGCCGGAGCTCGGCTCGCAGCAGGCTGCGCAGCTCGCTGCGGGCGCCGGCGTCGACGGCGGCGAGGGGCTCGTCGAGGAGCAAGACTCCCGGCTCGGTAGCCAGCGCCCGGGCCAGGGCGACCCGCTGCGCCTGGCCGCCCGAGAGCTGCCGTGGCCGCAGGCCGGCCACGTCCGGCAGGCCGACCCGGGCCAGCCAGCCGGCCGCCCGTCGCTGGGCCTCCCGACGAGGCGTGCCACGGGCCCGCAGGCCGAAGGCGACGTTCTCAAGGGCTGTCAGGTGGTCGAAGAGCCGGTGCTCCTGGAACACCACCCCCACGCCGCGCCCCTCGGGGGGCAGGCGGATCCCGGCGGCCGGGTCCTCGACCACGGTGCCGTCGATGACGACCCGCCCACGGTCGAGGGGCAGGAGCCCGGCCAGCGCCCTCAGCAGAGAGGTCTTGCCGGCCCCGTTGGGCCCGATCACGGCGACGACCTGCTCGCCAATGTCGAGGTCGACGTCAAGGTCCAGGCCACCGACGGTCACGCCGACAGAGGCGGTCAGGCTCACGTTGTGGCCAGCCACCGGTCCCGGAGTCCGATGAGCACGCCGAGGGACACGGCGAGCAGGACGAGGGAGAGGGCGATGGCCACACCGCTGTTGCCGCTCTCGATGTTCAGGTAGATGGCGAGAGGCACGGTCTGGGTGCTGCCGGGGAAGTTCCCCGCGAATGTGATCGTCGCCCCGAACTCGCCCAG
>JBBQAB010000136.1:0-3737 GCA_038198385.1 Propionibacteriales bacterium | reverse complement strand
CTGCTGCTGGATCTTCGCCGAGTTGTCCCTCAGCATCTCCGAGGTGCGCTCGATCAGGTTGGAGGTGGTCGTGTTGAGGGCCGTGATCTGGTCCAGCACCAGGCGCTGGTTACCCAAGGCCTGGGCCACGATGACGGCGGTCCGCAGGGCCGACACCGTGGTCGTGGAGGCGCGGTCGACGCCCTTGATGAGCTCGATGTTGTTCTTGATGATGATGTCGATGGCCAGATAGCTCTGGATCGAGACGGCCAGCTGGGTGAGCAGGTCCTGGTGCTTCTGGCGGACGTAGAACAGCACGTCCTGGCTCAGGGCCCGGGCGCGCTCCGGGTCGGCGAGCTCCAGCTCGGCGATGGTGGCGGCGAGCCGCGCGTCGAGCCGCTCGGCAACGTAGATGTAGGCGTTGAGCTGACCCATGGCCGCCCAGAGGCTCTGCTTCTCCATGGTCAGCGACACGTTGTCCCGGGTCAGCTCGTCCTGCCCGCTGCGCAGACTGTGCAGGATGGCGTCCAGATGGGTCTGGGCGTCGGAGTACTTGCGGAAGTAGTCGACGACCTTGTCCCCGAACGGGAGGATGCCCCACAGCCTGCGGCTGCCGGTGGCCTGGCTCGGGTCGAGGTCCTCGACCGTACGGCGCAGGTCCAGCAGCGTCTGCCCCACCTTGGAGCCCTGGGCCAGGCCACCCTCCTTCAGAGCCTTGACCGGGGTCTGGAGCAGCCGGTTGGACGACTCGGCGGCCCGCCGGATGTCGGCGTCGCCCATCGTGCGGACCCCGTCGGCCTGGGCGGCGAACGCGGGCGAGCGGGTCTGGGCGGCCAGCAGGGTGGTGAGGAAACCGTCGACCCGGGCGTCCAGGGCCGGGACCGTCGCCGGGTCCACCTGGGGGGCCATGGCCGGCGCCTGGGTTGCGGCCACGGTCGGCGGTGGCGCGGGGGCGGTCAGCGTGAGGGCGCTGGTCTCCGGTGGCGCCAGCGGCGCCGGGGCGGCGGATGACGTGGGGTCGCTCATCAGGGGTTCCTCTCCGTACCCGCCCGGTCGGCGGCCGACCCGGTCAATCTATCGGGTGAGCGGCTCAGGGGTGGCTTCGCAGCCCCGTGGGGGTGGTCGCTCCCGGGACCAGGCCGGCCGCTCCGGCGGCCTGGGCGGCCGCGGCCAGCAGGTGCCGGACCGGGGTGCCCGAGGTGACCGCCAGAGCCTCGACGGCGTCGAACTCCGCGGTGGCCTGCCACACGACCCCGTCCGCGTATGCGACCTTGACCGGGACGGTGCCCTGGGCGATCTCGACGTCGACCCAGCCGCGGGGGAGAGCGGACCTGGTCACCGCGGTCTCGCGGACCCCGATGGTGCTGGTCAGCCGCATCAGCAGGCTCCGGATGGTGCCGGTCTCCTCCGGACGGGTCAGGACCGACAGGGTGTGGGCCGGGCGGCCCTTCTTCATCACGATCGGGGTCAGCCAGGCGTCGGCCGCGCCCGCGCCCATCAGCGAGGCGAGCACGCCGGGCCACAGGCGGGGGTCGAGGTCGTCGACGTTGGTCTCCAGCACCACCTCGGCTTCGCCCGGCCGGGGCCCCCCGGTCGTGGCCCGCCGCCCGACCAGCACCCGGGTGACGTTGGGTCGGCCGGGGGTGTCACGGGTGCCCGCACCCGAACCGGCCGCGTCCAGGGTCAGCGGGGGCAGCTCCTCACAGCGCTCACAGAGGGCGGCGAGCAGGGCCATCCCGGTGGGGGTCGTCAGCTCTCCCGCCCCGCCGGCGGTGATCTGCCAGCCCGCCGACAGCTCGACCACGGCCGGGACCGGCACGCCGATGTCGCCGTGGGCGGCGCGGATCCGGCCCGAGCCGAGGGCGACCGGACCGGCACTGAGGGTGGCCACCCCGAGCAGGTGCAGCGCCCCGCAGACCCCGACCACGTCGGCGATGGAGTCCAGCGCGCCGACCTCGTGGAAGTGCACCGTCTCCTCGTCCACCCCGTGCACCCGGGCTTCGGCGGTGGCGAGCCGGCCGAACGAGGCCAGGACCCGGCGGCGTACGGGCTCAGGCAGGTCGGCGGCGTGCAGCAGACCGCGGATGGTCGTCCACGTCCGGTGCGGAAGGTCCTCGGTGATGACGTCTACGTCCAGGTGGGCCGCTCGCTGTCCGGCCCGGACCACTTCGCTGACCCGGAGGCGTACGGCGTCGGGCAGAACGGCGTCGACGTAGGCCTGGACCTCGATCAGCGGCGCTCCCGCGTCGACCAGGGCCCCGAGCAGCATGTCGCCGGCCACGCCGGCGGAGGCGTCGACCCAGACATGGCGGTCGGCCGTCATCCCCCGTCTCCGGCGGCGATCTGGGCGGCCAGGTGGCCGGCGCCGTAGCCGTTGTCGATGTTGACCACGGCGACACCGGGGGCGCAGGCGTTGAGCATGGCGAGCAGGGCCGCGACCCCGCCGAAGGAGGCGCCGTACCCCACCGAGGTGGGCAGGGCGACCACGGGCGCGCTGACCAGACCGGCGACCACACTCGGCAGGGCGCCGTCCATCCCGGCCGCCACCACCACGACCCTGGCCCGACGCAGCAGGTCGAGCCGGGCGAGGACGCGGTGCAGGCCCGCCACCCCGACGTCGACCACGAGCTCGGTCGCACGGCCGAGATAGCTTGCCGTCAGCTGCGCCTCGAGGGCGACGGGCAGGTCGGAGGTGCCGGCGGCAAGGACCACCACCAGGCCGCCGGCGGGGGTCGGCGGGGTCGCGGGCCAGGCCAGCAGCCCGGCCTCGCGGTGGTGGGCCGCCTGTGGCAGCTCGGCCAGGACGGCGGCGGCGTGCTCGGCCGTCGCGCGGGTGAAGAGTGCGACCCCGTCGCTGTCGCGCAGCCCGGCCGCGATCAGCCCCACCTGCTCGGCGGTCTTGCCGGCGCAGTAGACCGCCTCGGGGTAGCCCCGGCGACGGGCCCGACCCAGGTCGAGGTCGGCGATACCGGCCAGCGGGTCCGCCACCGCGGCGGTGCCGGGCTCAGCCACGCTGCGTCTCGGACGTTTCGTGCGTCTCGTGCGTTGCGGGGGTGCGCTCCGCGGTGGGAACAGTGGGGCCCGGTCCGCGACCGATCGTCAGCAGCGGGAGGGTGAAGGCGCCGGACTGGATGCCGGCCAGGTCGAGCGCGACGAACGTGAAGCCGGCTGCGCGGACCGCCGCGAGCACCTGCTCGCGCAAGGGCGAGGTCACCGCCCGGACGAGGTCGGCCTCGGGCAGCTCGACCCGCGCCACCTGGTCGTGGTGTCGCAGCCGGAGGTCGAGGAAGCCGAGCCGCCGGAGCGCGCTCTCGGCCTGGTCGATCTGGGCGAGCTTGGCCGGGGTGACGTCGGAGTGGTGCGGGATCCGGGACGCCAGGCAGGGCGCCGCCGGCTTGTCCGCGACCGAGAGCCCCAGGTCCCGGGCGACGTGGCGTACGTCGGCCTTGGTCATGCCCGCGTCGGCCAGCGGACGCAGGACCGCGTGCTGGGTGGCGGCCGCGGACCCGGGACGGTCCGGCCGCAGGGCGTCGTCGGCGTTCTCGCCGTAGGCGACCGCGTCCAGCTCGTGGCCGCTGACGACCTCGTCGTCGATCCGGGCGAAGAGCTCGTCCTTGCAGTGGAAGCAGCGGTCGGGCCCGTTGGCCTGGTAGGCCGGTCGGTCGGCCTCGAAGGTCTGCACCTCGACCAGGCGTACGCCGATCTGGCGGGCCACCTCGTGGGCGGCCTGCCGCTCGTCGGTGGCGAGGCTGGGGGAG
>JBBQAB010000135.1:0-7116 GCA_038198385.1 Propionibacteriales bacterium | reverse complement strand
GTGTTCCCGGCCTCCTGGGCCTCCCGCAGCTCGGCCACCACGTTCTGCTGCTCCTGGGCAGCCTGGTTCCGCACCCCGGCCGCGTCGCGGTCGGCGGCCAGGCGGAGCGCCTCGCCCTCCAGCACCGCGGACCGGACCCGGCCGTGGGCGTCGGTCTCCGCCTCGGTGCGGACCGCCTTGGCGTAGAGCCTCGCGGCGGCCTGCAGCTCAGCCGACTCGGCCAGCGCCCGCTCCACCAGGTCGGCGGCATCAGCCTCGGCCCGGTTCCGCAGCGCGGCCAGCTCAGCCAGCTCGTAGGCCCGCAGCTCAGCCAGCTCGGTGACTGTGCCGGCCCGCAGCCGCTCGGTCTCGGTCTGGACCCGTTCGGTGAGCTGGTCGGCGTCCTGCTCCGCGCGCAGGGTCACGTCGCGGGCCTGCTCCTCGGCGATCCGCAGGATCTCCTGGGCTCGGCCGCCCAGCCCGGAGTAGTCGAGCTGACCCGCGCGGGTGGTGGCCTCGCCGAGAGCGTCGTGCAGCCGGCGGTTGTCCTGGACCAAGAAGTCGCACTGCTGCTGCATGTGGTGCAGCTGGGCGCGGAGGCGGCCGACGGCCTCGTCGACGGCCAGTCGGTCGTATCCGCGACGCGCCTGCGGGAAGGCTCCCTCGGCTGCTGTGCTCAAGCCCTGCGTCGTCACCGTGACGAGTCCCCTCTCCTGCGATCCCGGACCAGGCTCGTCCGACCGGGGGTGGTCGGAACCCGCCGGTCCGTGACCGTCTCAGGCTAGTGCGGCGCCTGCCGGAGGCCAACCGTCCGCGCCGGGGCCGAGACGACCCGCTAGCGGCGTTGGCCGCCGTCGGATCCCGTACGCCCGGCCGTCCCCGCCGGGAGGTCGGAGGCCGAGACCACCACGGTGGCGTCGCCGTCCACCTCGAGGTCGTCGTCGGTCAAAGCCTGGTCCTCGGTGGACACGTCCCCGGACGCTGCGGATCGGGGACCGGCGTGGGTCGGGTCGTCCTCGTCCGAGGCCGCGTCCGAGCTGAGGTCGTCGCCGTCGGACTGGACGGACGCCGACGTCGGGGAATCCTCGGTCTGGGTGTCGCGGCCGGTTTCGGTGTCGCGGGCGGTCTGGGAGCTGGGCGCCGAACCCCCGCCGGAGGACTCCCGCCCCGACGGGGTCGAGGACTGCATCACGGTGTGGTCGTTCTCGTCCTCGTCGTCCAGGTCGAGATCGTCCAGGTCGGGGAACCCGCTGGAGCCCTGTTGAGCGAGGGCGGACAGGCTGGCCAGCTGACCGAGCACCGCCTGCTTGCGCTGGGACAGCAGGTCGGTCTCGCGACGCAGCTGCTGCTTGCGCCAGGCGAACTCCTTCTGGGTCCGCTCACTGATCGCGGCCGCCTGTTTCTTGGCGGTCGCAACGCGGTCCTCGGCCTCGGCCACCGCGTCCACCTTGGTGCGCTCGGCCTCGGCGACCGCCTCGGCCCGGATCCGGGCCGCCTCGGCAATGTCGGTGTCCAGGCGGGCCGTGGACTCGCTGCTGTGCTGGGCAGCCTCGGCCAGCAGGGCGGCGCTCCGGGCGGCGGCGTCGTCGTGGGCCTGCTTGATGTCGGCCAGCCCGGTCTCCCGTTCCTGGGCGATCTCGAGGCGCGCCTCGGCGGCCTCGCGCTCGGTGGTCCGGCGCAGGTTCTCGCTATCGAGATAGGCGTCCTGACGGATCGTCTGCACCTCGTGCTCGCTCTGTCGCTGCAGGGCCTCGGCCTCGCGCCGGGCAGCGTCGACCAGGGCCACGCACTCGGCCTGGGCCTTTTCGACCTGGACGGCGACCTCGGCGTGCAGCTGGCGCCGCAGGTCGTCGATCTCGTTGCTGCCCCCGGAACGAATCGCGTCGCCGTCCCGGAACGCGCGCTCACGGATCTGGTCCGCCTCCCGGCGGGCCTGCTCCCGGGCCAGCTCCGCATCCACGGTGGCGTTCTCGGTCAGGTCATGGGCCTGCTCCTGGGCCAGCCGCAGAATCTCGTTCGCCCGACCACCGAGGTTGGTGTAGTCGACCTCGTCCGACCCGGGCTTCTCCGCCTCGTGCTCGGCCAGGCGGCTCCTGAGCGTGGTCAGCTGCTGTTCCAGCTCGGCGGCGTGCCGACGGGACTGCACAACAATGCCCTCGAGCGTGCGGACGTAGTCGTCGACCGCACTGCGGTCGTAGCCACGCAGGGAGCTGGGGAAGTTGCCCGCCGCACTCGCCGCGTCGTCGAACAGGCCGAGGCCCGTGTTGTCAGATGCGCTCACCGTAGAAGTCCTCCTGGTTGGTCCTGCCCTGGTCCGCCTGCCGCGGCCGCGGTGGCCCGACGCACCGGCGTCAGACCTCGTCCACGTGCTCGACCAGCTCGATCAGGACCCCGCCGACATCCTTGGGATGGACGAAGTTGACCAACGTGCCGCGGGTCCCGACCCTGGCTGCATCATAAAGCAGCCGGAGCCCTCGACCCCGGAGCGTCCGGGCCGCGTCGTCCACGTCGGCGACGTGGAGCGCGAGATGCTGCAGCCCCGGTCCGGAGCGGTCGAGGAATCGCCCGATCGCGGAGTCGGGTCCCAGCGGGGCGACCAGCTGCAGCTCGGTCCCGCCGGCTCCGGGGTTGCTCAGCATCGCCTCCCGGACCCCCATGGCCGGGTTGTCCTCCTGATGCGACACCTCCAGACCCAGCCCCCGGTAGTGGGCGACGGCCGCGTCGAGGTCGGGCACGGCGATCCCGACGTGGTCCAGCCCCAGCGTCCGTAGTCCCGCCACTGCCGTCGGTTCGCCCGCGTCGTCGCTCGCCTCAGCCATGCGCTTAGAGTGCCAGACTGGTCCGACAGTCGACCGGGCGCGGGCGACAGGCCGGGAGGGGTGCGCGTGGGCGGTGAGGACTCCGCGGTCGAGCGTCTGCTGACCGGGGTGCGCGCCGGAGCCCCCCGGGCGGTGGCCCGGGCGGTCACGCTGGTCGAGAACGGCTCTCCTGCCCTCCCTGCGCTGATGGCAGGACTCGCGGCGGCCACGGGCCGTGCCCAGGTCGTCGGCATCACCGGGCCGCCCGGGGTGGGGAAGTCCACGACCACCAACGCTCTCATCCGCGAGCTCCGCCGACGCGGGCACCGGGTGGGGGTGCTGGCCGTCGACCCGAGCTCGCCGTTCACCGGCGGGGCGGTCCTCGGCGACCGGATCCGGATGCAGGAGCACGCCCTGGACCCGGAGGTCTTCATCCGTTCCATGGCCACCCGTGGTCACCTCGGTGGGTTGTCGGTGGCGACTCCGCAGGCCCTGCGGGTGCTGGACGCCGCCGGCTGCGACCACGTGCTGGTCGAGACGGTCGGCGTCGGGCAGTCCGAGGTCGAGGTGGTGGGTTTGGCCGACACCACCGTGGTCCTGCTCGCACCGGGGATGGGGGACGCGGTCCAGGCGGCCAAGGCGGGGGTGCTGGAGATCGGTGACCTGTTCGTCGTCAACAAGGCCGACCGCGACGGGGCTCAGCCGCTGGTGCGCGAGCTGCGCTCGATGATCGGCCTGGCCTCCCGGGCTCCGGGGGAGTGGAAGCCGCCCGTGCTGACGACCGTCGCCCAGGACGACCAGGGCGTGGCCGAGCTGCTGGACCGGATCGGGTCCTTCTCCGACCATCAGCGGGCCAGCGGAGCGGGTGTGTTCCGACGACACGCCCGTGCCCGTCTCGAGATCGAGGGGTTGGCCCTGGCTACCCTGCGGGCTCGACCGGCCTGGGCCGGAGGACCCCGGCTCGACGACCTGGCCGTCGAGGTCAGCGAGGGCCGCCTGGACGCGTACGCCGCCGCCGCCCGGCTGCTCACCGGGATCCCAGCGTGAGGGGCCTGCGGTGTCGCGCCGAGGAGGACTGCCGCTCGTGGCGGCGTGGCAACTCGTGCGCCGAGCCGACGTGCGGTAGACAGTGGTTCAGTCGCGGACCTCTGGTCAGGCGGCCTCGGGTGGTCGGTGGGCCGACCCGACGGGACCAGTCAACGGAGGGGTGCAGTCCGACATGAAGTGGATCAAGAGGATTCTCTTAATCCTGGTGGTGGGCTTCTGCCTGTTCTACGTCATCCAGCAGCCCCAGGGCGCCGCCGCTGCCGTCCGGACGGTGTTCAACGCCCTGGCCCGGGCGTTCCGTTCGATCGTCGTTTTCTTCACCTCCTTGGCTGGCTAGCTTGCCGGGCCTGGCGGAGTGGCTGGACCCGCACGTCGAGAAGTACCTGCTGGTCAGCGAGCAGGAGTACATCGTGCTGGAGGTCCACAAGCACTGGTCGGCAGCCTTCGGGGCCTGGCTCCGGCTGGCCGTGGCCATCCCGCTCTTCCTCAGCGCCTGGGCCTTCGACCCGGCCCTGTTCTGGGTGTTCTTCGTCGTGGCGGCCGTTCTCGGCGGGCAGGCCCTGTACGTGATCATCGACGAGTTCCGCGACCGCTTCGTCATCACGAACCAGCGGGTCTTCCGCGTCCACGGGACCTTCTCCACCCAGCGTGCGAGCGTGCCGCTCGGCCGCATCCTGGACATCACCGTGAAGAAGCCCCTGGTGGGACGGGTGTTCAACTTCGGCCACTTCGTCTTCGAGTCCGCCGCCCAGGTGCAGGGTCTGAGTGAGGTCCGCTTCGTCAGCGACATCGACCAGCGGGACCGCATCCTGCAGGAGACGATGCAGCGGGCCGGTCTGCGGGCCACCGCACCCCAGCGGGAGGGAGACGACGGGACGTGAGTAGCACCGCCGACCGGGAGGACCCGACCGAGGTCACGCCCCGGCCCGGGCTGCCCTTCGACCCGATCGAGCAGGCCGCCCGGCTGTGGTCCCAGCACTGGGGCGAGCTGCCCCGGATGCGGGCGGTGACGTCGCTGATGCGCGTCCACCAGCTCGTGCTCCTGGAGATGGACGAGCTGCTCCGCCCGCTCGGGCTGACCTTCGCCCGCTACGAGGTGCTGGTGCTGCTCTCCTTCTCCCGCCGAGGGGCGCTGCCCCTGGGCAAGATCGGGGAGCGGCTGCAGGTGCACGCCACCTCGGTCACGCCGCTGGTGAAGCGGCTCGAGGCCGCCGGGCTGATCCAGCGGACCCCACACCCCGAGGACGGTCGGGCGGTGCTCGCCTCCATCACCGCCCGCGGCCGTCAGGTGCTCGAGCAGGCCACCCACGTGCTGCTCCAGGCGCAGTTCGGCCTGGCGTCACTGACCGAGGAGGAGTGCGGGCAGCTGACCGGTCTGCTCACCGCCCCCCGCGAGGCGGCCGGCGACTTCTGACCGCTCCCCGCTCGAGACGGGGCACCTCACACCGGGGCGCCTCGGGCCGGAGCGTCGGGGAGCGGTGAGTCTAGGATCGGGCCGGGAGGCGCAATGACGACGACGGAGTCGGGCGGGAACGGCGGCCGGGAGCGGTGGCGGGCGGCGTACGAGCGGGCCACGGTCCGGGACGCGGACTTCAGCACGCTGTCGGGAAGCCCGGTCGACCCGGTGTACGGGCCCGACGACGAGGCCGCGGACCCCCGGATGGCGCGCATCGGCTGGCCCGGGGAGTACCCCTTCACCCGCGGCTTGCACGCCACCGGCTACCGGGGGCGGCCGTGGACGATCCGGCAGTTTGCCGGCTTCGGGAACGCCGCGCAGACCAACGAGCGCTACCACTTGATCCTGGACGGCGGCGGTGGTGGGCTCAGCGTGGCCTTCGACATGCCGACCCTGATGGGCTACGACTCCGACGACCCACTGGCCCGGGGCGAGGTCGGGCACTGCGGGGTCGCGGTCGACTCCGCCGCCGACCTGGAGGTGCTGTTCGACGGGATCGACCTGGGGACCGTCACCACCTCGATGACCATCTCCGGTCCGGCCGTGCCCATGTTCTGCCTCTACGTCGTAGCGGCCGAGCGGCAGGGCGTGCCGGTGGAGGCGCTGAACGGCACACTGCAGACCGACATCTACAAGGAGTACATCGCCCAGAAGGAGTGGCTGTTCGCCCCCGACCCGCACCTGCGGCTGATCGGGGACCTGATGGAGTTCTGCGTCGCGGAGGTCCCGCGCTACAAGCCGCTGAGCGTGTCCGGCTACCACATTCGTGAGGCCGGCTCGACGGCCGCGCAGGAGCTCGCCTTCACCCTGGCCGACGGCTTCGGCTACGTCGAGCTCGGGCTGTCGCGGGGGCTGGACATCGAGACCTTCGCTCCCGGGCTCAGCTTCTTCTTCGACGCCCACCTGGACTTCTTCGAGGAGGTGGCCAAGTTTCGGGCCGCCCGGCGGATCTGGGCCCGCTGGCTCCGGGACCGCTACGGGGCGCGAACGGCCCGCGCCCAGTCACTCCGCTTCCATACCCAGACGGCCGGGGTCTCCCTGACCGCCCAGCAGCCGTACAACAACGTGGTCCGGACCGCGGTCGAGGCGCTGGCCGCGGTGCTCGGCGGGACCAGCTCGCTGCACACCAACGCGCTGGACGAGACCCTCGCCCTGCCCAGTCCTGCCGCGGCCGAGATCGCCCTGCGGACCCAGCAGGTGCTGGCCGAGGAGACCGGGGTGGCCAACGTCGTCGACCCGCTCGGAGGGTCCTGGTACGTGGAGCAGCTGACCGACGAGCTGGAGGCCGAGGCGGAGGAGATCTTCGCCCGGATCGAGGCGATGGGCGGGCCTGGCGGGGTCCGGCACCCGGTCGGGCCGGTTACCGCCGGACTCTTGGCCGGAATCGAGGACGGCTGGTTCACCTCCGAGATCGCCGAGTCCGCCTTCCGCTACCAGAGCGAGGTCGAGGCCGGTCGCAAGCGGGTGGTCGGGGTCAACAGCCACCCGAGCGACCGGTCGGTCGAGGTCGACGTCCTCCGGATCGGCCCGGAGGTCGAACGCGACCAGGTGGCGGCGCTGGCGGCACGACGGTCCGTCCGGGACGGGGCCGCCGTCGCTGCGGCGCTGGTCGATCTGGCCGACGCGGCGCGGGGAACGGCCAACCTGGTTCCTCCGATGCTGGTCGCCGCCCGGGCCGAGGCGACCCTGGGCGAGATCTGCGGCGCACTCCGCGCGGTCTGGGGCGGCTACGTGGAGCCGGCCCGCTTCTGAGCGACGGCGGAGCCGGCGGTGGTCCTCAGCCCAGGGTGGCCGAGACGACCGCCCGGGCCTCCTCCTGCACCTGGACCAGGTGCT
>JBBQAB010000134.1:0-2922 GCA_038198385.1 Propionibacteriales bacterium | reverse complement strand
CGGGCGGCCATGGCGCAGGGCAGCCGGTGCAAGCAGGTGGAGATCGTGCTGGACGAGATCGAGAGCACCCGGCACGCACTGGCCCGCTCTAACCCGGGTGACCTGATCGTCATCTGCGTCGACCGCCACACCGAGGTGATGGCCGAGCTCGAGTCCTCCAGCCACCAGGCCCAGCCGGGCGCCCGCCGCAAGGCCGCCGGCGACCTGCCCAACACGGTCCGCGACCCTGACTTCGCCCCCAGCCCCGTACGCGACGACGCGACCGGGCCGCCCATCTTCTGAGCGGCCCGCCGGTGCGCCGGGACAGACACCGCCCGAAGAGACAAAGCTGGGCCAGACACCGCCCGGACAGACAGCGCGGACGACACCGAGGCCGGGCAGGCTAGGCCGGGCGAGCCCGCTGTACCTTGACCAGCAGCTCGGCCGGGGTGTCCAGGGTGGCGCCCCGCGCGCGCAGCCAGTCGTCGACCGCGGTCCGGTCCTGGTGGGTCATCACCGCGACCACGTCGCCGGCCGCCGCCTGGGCGACCAGCGACTCCAGCCCGGGGAGCTCGGAGGCGTGGCTGCGGGCGATGGTCATCCCGGCGCGGGCCGCACCCTCGCGGATGAGCTCGTCCAGCCCCGCGGTCGTCCGCCCCCGCAGGTAGTCGGACTTGTGCACGATCTCGGCCACGTCGGTGTGCAGACCCGCCAGCTCGCCCAGCCGGACGAAGACCTCGTCGCCGCGGTCCCCCGCCGACCCCACGCCGAGCAGCAGGCGGGCCCCGTCGGGAGCCAGGCCGCGCATGATCTCCAGCAGGGCCTCGAGACCGGCCTCGTTGTGGGCGAGGTCGATGACCACCGTGAGGGCGCCCTCGCTGAGGGGCAGCGTCCAGACGTTCATCCGGCCCGGGTTGTCCGCCCCCGGGTCGAAGGCGGTCAGACCGTCGGCGACCTGCTCGGGGGTGAAGCCGAGGGCTAGGGCCGCCGAGGTGACGGCGAGGACGTTCTCCACGTTGACCCGGCTCAGCCCGGCCAGGGTCATCGGGACGTGCGCGACCTCGACGACGGGCAGCGGGTCCGCACCGCCCCGCAGGACACACACCCAGCCGTCCAGCACGGTGCTGACCCGCCCACCCTCGTCGAGCACGGCCCGGGCCGACGGGGAGTCGGGATCGCGGGTGAAGACCCACACCTGAGCCCGGGTCCCCAGCCGCATGGCGAAGGTCCGCGGGTCGTCGGCGTTCACAACGCACCAGCCCTGCGGACGGGTGATCCGGGTGATGACGGCCTTGACCTCGGCGAGCTGGTCCAGCGTGTCAATCCCGCCGAGGCCCAGATGGTCGGCACTGACGTTGGTGACCACCGAGACGTCGTTCCAGGCGACCCCCACGCCTCGGCGCAGGATGCCGCCCCGGGCTGTCTCGGTCACCGCCAGCTGGACCCCCGGGTAGGACAGCACCTGACCGGCGCCACTGGGGCCGGAGAAGTCCCCGGCCTCGACCAGGACCCCGTTCAGGTAGACCCCGTCGGTGCTCGACCAGCCCACCGAGAGCCCCGCCCGCTGGGCGAGGAAACCGAGCATCCGCGAGGTCGTGGTCTTGCCGTTCGTCCCGGTGACCGCGACCACGGGAACCGTCGGCCGCAGCAGCTGCGGCGGGTCCCCGGCCGGGGTCGCCGCCAGCCGGTCACCCTCGGTCGCCACCAGCGCGGCGAGCACGTCGGGTGCTGCCGCGACCTGGTCGAGGATCCGGGCCACCCCGTACGCCAGCGCCTCGGCCCGCCGGGAGCTACGCCACGGGTAGGCCACGACCAGCTCCGAGACCGAGGTCCCGGGTCGGGACCGGACGGCCAGCCGCGACACCCCGCCGGCGCGGGCGAGCCGGCGGACGAGCTGGGCGACGACCCGGCCCGCGAACCGCTGGCGGAACACCGAGCGGGCCGGACCGGGCCGGGCCCGACCCAGGTCGAGCGTTCTCACCAGGACCTGGGCCTGCTCGTCGGTCAGGTCGAGCACGGCGCTCAGGTCGAGGCTGACCTTGGCCGCGGGCCGGGGGAAGTAGAGGTTGGGACCGTCCAACAGCCGCACCTCGGTCAGGCTGGTCGGCGCGGCTGCTTCGACCACGGCGGTCTCAGGCGCCCATCGCGTGCACGCCGCCGTCGACGTGCACCATCTCACCGGTGGTCTTGGGGAACCAGTCGCTGAGCAGCGCGCAGACCGCGCGGGCCGTGGGCTCGATGTCCTTGGGGTCCCAGCCGAGCGGGGCCTGCCGGGCCCAGACGTCGTTGAACTCCTCCGCCCCGCCGATGGCCCGCTTGGCCAGCGTCTCCAGCGGACCGGCGGCGACCAGGTTGACCCGGACCCCCTCCGGGCCGAGGTAGCGGGCCAGATAGCGGCTGGTGCTCTCCAGCGCTGCCTTGGAGACCCCCATCCAGTCGTAGACCGGCCAGGCCACGGTGGCGTCGAAGGTGAGGCCCACGACCGACGGGTTCGTGCCGAACAGCGGCTTGCAGGCCATGGTCAGCGAGGCGAGCGAGTAGGCCGAGACCTGGACCGCGGTCGCCACGTCGGACCACGGGGTGCTGAGGAACTTCCCGCCCAGGGCGGTCTCGGGGTTGGCGAAGGCCAGCGAGTGCACGAGCCCGTCGAGGTGGTCGACGTGCTGGCCGAGCTGGTCGGCGAGCCCGGCCAGGTGCTCGGCGTTGGTGACGTCGACCTCGAGCAGCGGCGGTACCGGGTCCAGCCTCTTGATCACCCGCGCGGTCAGGCTCATGGCCCGGCCGAAGTTGGAGACCACCACCGTGGCGCCCTCGGCCTGCGCGATCCGGGCCACGTGGAACCCGATCGAGGTGTCCAACGTGACGCCCGCGACCAGCACGGTCTTGCCCTCGAGAATACCCACCGGTTGTCTCCTTCAGTTTGCGGCCCGGCGCTGGCGCCCG
>JBBQAB010000133.1:0-8760 GCA_038198385.1 Propionibacteriales bacterium | reverse complement strand
TGGTCGCCGCCTTCGACCACGAGGAGATCGGCAGCGGGTCGGCCTCCGGGGCCGCCGGTCCGATCCTGGCCGACACGGTGCACCGCATCCTGGCCAGCCTGGGGGCGAACGAGGACGAGCGCTACCGGGCGCTGGCTCGGTCGTTCTGCCTGTCCTCTGACGCCGGGCACGCCGTCCACCCCAACTACCCCGGTCGGCACGACCCGGCCAACCAGCCGGTCCTCAACGGCGGGCCACTGCTCAAGATCAACGCCAACCAGCGCTACGCCACGGGTGCCGCCGGGGCGGGTCTGTGGCGGCGCGCCTGCCGGGCCGCCGGGGTGCCGACCCAGGAGTTCGTGTCCAACAACGCCATCCCCTGCGGGTCCACCATCGGACCGCTGACGGCGACCCGGATGGGCATCGCCACCGTCGACGTCGGTCCGCCCCTGCTGTCGATGCACTCGGCCCGGGAGCTCGCCGGCACCGAGGACCCGTGGTCCCTGTCGCAGGCGATCGGGACCTTCTTCAGCGTGGACGGCTGACAGCACCGGTTGGCCCCGAGGCCGACCGCGGGGTCGGTCCGGCGTACGGTTCGGGCGGGCGTCCCGGGCCTACGGTTCGGTCTGCTGTCCCACAAGCCCTAGGGTTGTCCCTCGTGGCTCTTACCATCGGCATCGTCGGTCTCCCCAACGCAGGCAAGTCAACGCTGTTCAACGCGCTGACCCGCAACGACGTGCTGGCGGCGAACTACCCGTTCGCCACCATCGAGCCCAACGTGGGGGTGGTCGGGGTGCCCGACCCGCGGCTGGCCGCGCTGGCAGAGGTCTTCCACTCCGAGCGTCTGGTGCCCGCCACCGTCAGCTTCGTCGATATCGCCGGCATCGTGCGGGGAGCGAGTCAGGGGGAGGGGATGGGGAACGCGTTCCTCTCCCACATCCGGGAGGCGGACGCCATCTGCCAGGTCACCCGGGTGTTCCGCGACCCCGATGTCACCCACGTCGACGGTGCGGTCAACCCGCCCAGCGACATCGACACCATCCTCACCGAGCTGATCCTGGCCGATTTGCAGACGGTGGAGCGGGCGCTGCCGCGGCTGGAGAAGGAAGCCCGGATCAACAAGGAGAAGGTCGCGGTCATCGCCGCGGTGAAGCAGGCCCAGGAGGTGCTGGACAGCGGGCAGGGCGTCTTCTCCGCCCGTCTGGACCTGGAGCCGCTGCGCGAGCTGTTCCTGCTCACGGCCAAGCCCTTCCTCTACGTCTTTAACTGCGACACCGACGAGCTGGGCGACGAGGAGCTGAAGACCCGCCTGCGGGGGATCGTGGCGCCGGCCGAGGCGATCTTCCTGGACGCCAAGATCGAGTCCGAGCTGGTCGAGATGGAGCCGGACGAGGCCCGGGAGTTCCTCGCCGAGATGGACATCGAGGAGCCCGGTTTGGACAACCTGGCCCGAGTCGGCTTCGAGACCCTCGGTCTGCAGACCTACCTGACCGCGGGCCCCAAGGAGTCCCGGGCCTGGACCATCCCGAAGGGCGCGACCGCACCCGAGGCGGCCGGCGTCATCCACACCGACTTCCAGAAGGGCTTCATCAAGGCCGAGGTCGTCGGCTTCGAGGACCTGGTGACCACCGGGTCGATGCAGGCAGCCAAGGCCAAGGGCAAGGTCCGGCTGGAAGGCAAGGACTATGTGATGGCCGACGGGGACGTGGTGGAGTTCCGCTTCGGGGCCCCGTCGACGTCGAAGGGCTGAGCAGCGATGTCTCTTGAAGCCGAAGCCCTGTTCCGCGGGCAGATCTACCGGGTGACGGGCGAGCCGGTCGTTGCCAACCTCGAGTCGAACGTCGGGGCCGTACGGGAGCTGCACCTGGCGACCTGCCGCACGCTCCGCAAGTACGTGTCGGCCGGGGTGACCTTCCTGTCGCTGACCGACGCCGAGGTCGACGAGGCGTGGATCCGGGCGGTCGAGGAGAACACCACGACCGAGACCTTGGCGACCGAATGGCCGTTCAGCCCGGAGACCGGGTGGTGCCCGCACTGCATCCTCAAGAAGCTGCCCGCCGGCAGCCGCGGCAGCTACCGGCATCCGCTGGCCCGGTCGCCCAAGTGGCGTCCGGGTGTACCGCTTGCCTGCCGTTTCCCCACGGCCCACGGGCTCGGGCACTGCGGCTGCCCGTAAGGACGAGGCGTCCACACCTACGGGCTCGCTCCGGGTCGGTTCCGGCTGGCCCGGGGAGCTCGCTCCGGACCGGGCGCCGCGTCAAGGTCTGAGCCGCTGGGCCAGCGGCGCGGGTGGGTCGCCGTCAGTGACCGCGAATCGAGTCCCGCCGGTCCTTCTCGGCGAGTCGGTCGAACTTGTAGGTGAGGAGCGTCTCCAGCTTGTGTGTCGCCCCGCCCAGCGCCTCGGTCAGGTCGCTGCGGCGTGGCTGACGGTGACCGGGTCCTGACGCTCCGGGCGCGCCTCGAGCAAGCAGTGGATGTCATCGTGGGTGCTCCGTGCCCGCGAGCGGGCGTCACCCGGCCGACGACCTCACCTCGCCCGGTCCCCGTCCTGACCAGGAGCCCAGCCATGTCTGACCCCGTCGTCGTCCCCGAGCTGCCCTTCGCCCTGACCGCGTCCCACCCCGACGTGTGGCGGCGCGCCGCCGCCGCGCCCGTCGTCGTGGCCACCGCGCCGGGGCACACCGACCTCTACGTCAACCCGGGCGGGGAGGACTCCGCCGACGCCCAGTCGCTGCTGAACGCCGCCACCCTGCTGGGCACGCCGCCCCCGGGGGACTTCCAGCTCAGCGCCCGGGTCAGCGTGGCGTTCGCCTCCCGGTTCGACGCCGGCGTGCTGATGCTGTGGCGGGACGAGCGCACCTGGGCCAAGCTCTGCTTCGAGCTCTCACCCGCCGGGGACCCGATGGTGGTCTCCGTGGTCACCCGAGGGGAGTCCGACGACGCCAACGCCTTCGTGGTGGGGGGCCGCACGGTCTGGCTGCGGATCGCCCGCGTCGACCGGGTGTACGCCTTCCATGCCTCCCTCGACGGGCTCAGCTGGCCGCTGGTCCGGGTCTTCACGCTGGGCGTGGAGCTCGCCGACCATCGGCTCGGCTTCGAGGCCCAGTCACCGACCGGGGAGGGGGTCGGGGTCACCTTCGACCGGGTTCATTTCAGCACCGCGAGGCTGGCCGATCTCCGCGACGGGTCCTGACCACCCATCACTGAGCCGCTGGGCCAGCGGCGCGGGTGGGGCCGGCTGAGCCGAGGAGCCGGCTCAGAAGTGGTTACGGATGTGGATCTGACGCCCGCCCAGCAGGACGTCCCAGTCCGCGTCCTCCTCGACCCGGCCGCCGGTCAGCAGGCCCGCGAACCGGAGGTTGGCGCTGCACTGGGCCCCGGCGTACGCGAGCGCGAGGCCGCGGGCGCTGAAGACCCGCTCGCCCGGTGCGGGGTCCCCCGGGCGGTGCTCCACCGACGCCCTGCCGTCGGCGACCCGGACGCGGTAGGAGCCGTCGTTGACGCTCAGGACCTCACCGGCCAGAGCGAAGCTCAGGTCGACGTCGAGCCCCGGCGCCCAGGTCCTCGCCGCCAAGGCGGCCGCCGGGTCCAGCACGGTCAACATGTAGGCCGACGCGCCGACTCCGGACCAGGCCAGGCCGGACAGGAGGAGCCGGGTCAGGTCCGCCCCGGAGGTGCGCAGGCGGGTGGTGCCGGTCACGGAGGCGAAGCTGCCCAGGGTGGCGAGCAGAGCCGCGTACGCCGGTCCGCTCAGCCCGACCAGGTCACCGACCTCCAGCCGCGCCTGCTCGCCGTAGCCCTGACCGCGGTTCCAGGACGTGAAGCCAACCGTCTCGCCGTTGGCGTCCACGGCCACGGTGACGCCGGTGAACCGGGCCAGGTAGTCTGCCCCGGTCTCGGTGAAGGACACACCACGGCGGGTGAGCGGCCCGTTCTGCGCAGCGGCCCAGGCGTCGTAGACCGCCCAGATCCCCAGCACGTCGTTTTCCTCGGCCCGGCGGGTGCTGACCCCCTCGGGGCGGGCCACCGCGGCCAGGGCGGCGGTCGGGACGGCCGCGGTATCGAAGGAGCCCACCACCTCGTAGCCGAAGCGGCGGTAGATCCGCGGGGCGGTCGGAAAGAGGGTGGACAGCGCGGCCCCACGCTCTCGAGCGGCCCGCAGCACCTCGGTGAACAACGGGCCGAGACCCCCGCGGCCCCGGTCCTCGGCGGCCACGGTGACGCCGGCGATGCCGGCGGTGGAAACCGGTCGGCCTCCGAACCAGGAGTCGAAGTAGCGGTCGGTGCACTGGGCGACCAGGCGGTCCCCGTCGAAGGCCCCGAAGCGGCTGCAGTCCGGGGACACGACTGTGGCGGGCTCGGTGGCCGGGGTGCTGGGGACCCCGAAGGCCTCCCCGGCCAGGCGCTGGCTGGCGTCGGCGTCGCGGGGCTGGAGCAGGCGTACGGTCGCGGTCACGCCCCCATCATGGCCTCCGCCGCCCCGGGGTGGGCGCCTCGGTCACGCTGTTCAGGTGCGGCCCAGAGAGGTCGGCCCGGTGGTCCTGGCGGCAGCCGTGGCCAGCCTCGGGGCGGTGGGGCTGATCCTGCTGAACAAGGACACGGCTCGGCCAAGGACTGGCTGGTCGCAGGGCTGTCGAGGGAGCCCGGGTCGGTCCGGCTCCGCCACGGTTCCCGTGACCGCCGCGTGACCTTGTCAGTGACCCTCTCTAGGGTGGGATCCGTGGACGCGTCTCTGGCGCCCCTGTTCGGCCTCGCCGCCGCACCCGATCGACAGACAGGACGCGAGATGACCAGCTCTTCCAGCCCCAACGGTGCGTCCCTGGTCGTCGAAGGGGAGATGCACCCCCGGTTCGAGGAGATCCTCACCCCCGAGGCCCTAGCGTTCGTGGCCGAGCTCGCCGCCACCTTCGGGGTGCGCCGGACCGAGCTGCTTCAGCGCCGCGCCAACCGGTACGTCGGTGGCGACCCGGGTCCATCGCTGGCCTTTCTGGAGGAGACCGCCGCCGTGCGGGCCGACCCGGACTGGCGGGTCGCCCCGCCGGCTCCCGGTCTGGCCGACCGTCGCTGTGAGATGACCGGTCCGACCTCGCGCAAGATGACCATCAACGCGCTCAACTCCGGCGCCCGGGCCTGGATGGCCGACTTCGAGGATGCCACCGCCCCGACCTGGTTCAACGTGGTCGACGGCCAGGTCAACCTCTACGACGCCATCCGCAACCAGATCGACTTCACCGACGAGCGCGGCAAGCGCTACGAGGTGGGCGAGGAGACCCCGACCATCCTGGTCCGGCCCCGCGGCTGGCACCTGGACGAGCGGCACCTGAGCTTGGACGGGGAGCCTGTCCCCGGGGCGCTCGTGGACTTCGGCCTGTACTTCTTCCACAACGCTGCGGCCCTGATCGCCGGCGGGGCGGGACCGTACTTCTACCTGCCCAAGCTGGAGTCGCATCTGGAGGCGCGGCTGTGGAACGACGTCTTCACCCTCGCGCAGGAGCGCCTCGACATCCCGTACGGGACGATCCGCGCCACCTGTCTGATCGAGACGACCCCGGCCGCCTTCGAGATGGAGGAGTTCCTCTACGAGCTCCGTGACCACTCGGCCGGGCTGAACGCGGGCCGCTGGGACTACATCTTCTCCATGATCAAGAACTTCGCCGGGTCGGCCGACCACCTGCTGCCCGACCGCAGCGCGGTCACGATGACCGTGCCGTTCATGTCGGCCTACGCGGACCTGCTGGTCAAGACCTGCCACGCCAGGGGCGCCCACGCCATGGGTGGGATGGCTGCCTTCGTGCCCAGCCGACAGGACCCCGACGCCACCGCGGCGGCGCTGGAGAAGACCACGGCGGACAAGACCCGGGAAGCCGGGCTCGGCTTCGACGGGTCCTGGGTCGCGCACCCGGGCCTGGTCTCGACCTGCCTGGATGCCTTCGTGGCGGTCCTCGGGGAGGAGCCCAACCAGCTCGGTCGGCAGCGAGGCGAGGTCGTGGCCGACCCGGCCGCTCTGGTCGACGTGGCCTCCGCCGGCGGCGCGATCACCCTGGTCGGGGTCCGGACCAACATCCGCGTCGGCCTGGAGTACCTGGCCGCCTGGGTGGGCGGCGCCGGTGCGGTGGCCATCGACAGCCTCATGGAGGACGCCGCGACGGCGGAGATCTCCCGGATGCAGATCTGGCAGTGGGTCCACCACCGCGCCACCACCGTCGAGGGGACCACGGTCACCCCCGAGCTGGTTCGCGCGATCCTGGACGAGGAGCTGGGACGGCTGGCGGAAGGGGCGAGCGAGCGGGTCCAGACCCTCCTCACCGAGGCCGAGGACATCTTCGCCTCGACCTGCCTGGTCGAGGACTGGCCGCAGTTCTTCACCAACTACGCCTACGACACCTATCTGGTCGCTCCGGTTCTCGCCGGGTCGGGGAGCTAGCCGGTGGCGGGCGGAGGCCAACGCAGCCTGCTGCGCTCGGAGGCCGAGGACCGGGCGGCCCGGCTCCGGGTCACGACCGTCGCCGTCGAGCTCGATCTCGGGGACGGAGCGGGCCCGAGGTTCACCTCCCGGAGCACGGTGGCCTTCTCCTGCCTCGACCCGGCACCGGGCGGGGAGACCTTCGCCGACTTCCGCGGCGAGTCGCTGGTCTCGGCCCGGCTCAACGGGTCGGAACTACCGGGCGGGGCCTGGCAGGAGGGTCGGCTGCGCCTGAGCGGCCTGCGGGCGGAGAACGTGCTCGAGGTCGAGGGCGTGATGGCCTACTCCAGCGACGGGGAGGGCCTGCACCGCCACGTCGACCCCGAGGACCACCAGCCCTACCTGTACGCGATGTCCTTCCTGGACGCGGCGCCCCGGTGGTTCGCGTGTTTCGACCAGCCCGACCTGAAGGCCCGCTACGAGATGCACGTCACCGCCCCGGCTGCATGGAGCGTGATCGGGAACGGGTCCAGCGAGGCCGTGGGAGAGGGGCGTTGGCGGATCAGGCCGCCGGAGCCCCTGTCGACCTACTTCGTGACCCTGGTGGCAGGCCCCTACGCCTCGGTCTACGCCGAGCACGACGGCATCCGGCTCGGCTTCCACGTGCGTTCCGCGCTGGGAGAACAGCTGCGGGCCGAGGTCGCCGACCTGCAGACCGTCACCGGTCAGTGCTTCGACTACTACCACCAGATCTTCGGCACTCGCTACCCGTTCGGGGAGTACCACCAGGCCTTCGTCCCGGACTTCAACGCGGGCGCGATGGAGAACCCCGGCTGCGTCACCTTCCGGGACCAGTTCATCTATCGCGGTCGCGCCACCCGGGCCGAGCGGGGCCGGCGCGCCGGGGTGGTCGCCCACGAGATGGCCCACCAGTGGTTCGGTGACCTGGTCACCATGCGCTGGTGGGACGACCTGTGGCTCAACGAGTCGTTCGCGGAGTACATGGCCCACCGCTGCTGCACCGAGGCGACCGGGTACGACGACCTCTGGACCGAGTTCGGGGTGGTCCGCAAGGACTGGGGGTCGGTGGCCGACCAGTCGCCCTCGACCCACCCGGTCGCCGGGAACGGCGCGCCGGACGCCATGGCGGCGCTCCAGAACTTCGACGGCATCTCCTACGCCAAGGGCGCGGCGGTGCTGCAGCAGCTCGCGGTCTATCTGGGGGAGGACGTCTTCCTGGGCGGTCTGCGGGACTACATGCAGCGGTTCGCCTTCGGCAACGCGTCCTTCGCCGACCTGATGGCCGCCTGGACCCGGGCCGGTGCCCAGGGGCTCGAAGCCTGGGCCGACTCCTGGCTGCTGACCGCCGGGATGGACACGCTGGAGCTGTCCGGGCTGCCCCCCGAGCTGACTCTGACGAGCCAGCCGCCGCCCGGTCAGACCCCCCGGCCGCACGCCGTCCGGGTGGGCGCGGTCGGCGGCGACGGCGCCATCCTCGCGCGGACCCCGGTCACCCTGGTCGGGGGAACCGCCACGGTGCCGGTCCCCTCGGGAACCGTCCTGGTCGTTCCCGACGTCGACGACCTGACCTGGGCCAAGATCCGGTTCGGCCCGCACGGCTGGTCCGATCTGGCCGCCGTCGCCCCCCGGCTGCAGGACCAGACCGCGGTCGTGGTCGTGGCCAACGCCCTCCGCGACGCCGTCCGGGACGGCACCCTCGACCCGGCGGTGGCGCTGGACCTGGCGGTCGACCTCCTACCGGGGCAGCCCAACGAGCTCGTGTGCTCACAGCTGTTGGGCTTCGCCCAGGGCGCCCTGGCCGGCTCCTACTGCGTCCCCGCGGACCGCGCCGCCCGACGGTCGCGGGTCGCCGTCGCCGCCGAGGAGGTGCTGGCCGGCAGTGACCCCGGATCGGACCGGCAGCTGGTCGGCTTCCAGCTCACCGTCCGCAACGCCGACGACCCCGAACGGCTGGACCGGTGGCTGGCGGGGGAGGGTCTGCCCCCGGGTCTGGACCTGGACCCCGAGCTGTCCTGGGCTCTGGTGGAACGGCTCGCCAGCCTGGCCGACCGGCCGGAGGTGGTGGCCGCGGCACTGGAGCGGGACCCGTCCGCCTCGGGTCAGGTGCACGCTGCCCGGGCCCGCGCCGCCACCCCCTCCACGGCGGCCAAGGCCGCAGCGTGGGAGCTGGTCATGAGACCGTCGGAGGTGAGCGCCTACGAACTGTACGCGACCGCGAGCGGTTTCTTCGTGCCCGGTCAGGAGGCTCTGACCGCGCCCTACGTCTGGCGCTACTTCGACGAGATCGCGGCCACGGCGGCCTTCCGGTCGGGCTGGGCGCTGGACCAGGTGGCCAAGCTGTCCTATCCCGGCCAGGC
>JBBQAB010000132.1:0-3173 GCA_038198385.1 Propionibacteriales bacterium | reverse complement strand
CGACATCTTCGCCGGCCACGACTGGGCCTCCGGCCACGGCTCGTTCGCCTCGGGCAACAACCAGGAGTCCTCGTCCGAGGGCATGAACTTTGCCGGAGCCCTGATCCAGTGGGGCCAGGCGACCGGCAACACCGCCGTCCGAGACGCGGGGATCTACATCTACACGACCCAGTCCGCCGCGATCCAGGACTACTGGTTCGACACCGACAACACCACCTTCCCGGAGAAGTTCGGTCACTCCACCGTGGGCATGGTGTGGGGCGACGGCGGGGCGTACTCCACCTGGTTCACCTCCGACCCGGAGAAGATCCAGGGCATCAACCAGCTGCCCATCACCGGCAACCACCTCTACCTCGGCTACGACCCGGCCTACGTGAAGGTCAACTACGCCGAGATGGAGCGCAACGCCGGCGGCCCGCCGAAGTACTGGCAAGACATCGTCTGGGAGTTCCTGGCCCTGGGTGACGGCGACGCCGCGCTGGCCAAGTTCAAGGCCAACCCCGGTTTCACCAGCGAGGAGGGCGAGACCAAGGCCCACACCTTCCACTGGATCGACAACCTGGCCGCGCTGGGCACGGTGGACACCTCGGTCACGTCCAACCACCCGCTCTCCTCGGTCTTCACCAAGGCGGGCAAGCGCACCTACGTCGCCGCCAACATCTCCACCGCGGCGATCACGGTGACCTTCTCGGACGGCAAGAAGCTCTCTGCTCCGGCGGGCAAGACCGTCGCCGCCGGCGCCCAGAACTGGAGCGGAGGCTCGGCCGGCGCGACCGGTACCCCCGGCACCCCGACCGCGACGCCCTCGACGCCCACCCCGACCCCGTCGGTGACCCCGACCGCGACCCCGTCGCCGAGCGTCACCCCGACCAGCACCCCGTCACCGACAGCCAACCCCACGGCCACGCCGACCCCGACCACCCCGGCACCCAGCCCCCCGCCGCCGCCGGTTCCCTCGGGAGCCACGAAGTACCTGCAGTCCGCTGGCGGGCTGGGCGGCTCCACCTCGGCGGGGACGACCACCCTCGCCGCAGCCAACGGTGAGTACAACGGGACGCCGCACGCGGCGACCACCTTCAAGGCCACGGGTCTGAATATGACCTACGGCGGCGGAGCCACCGCGTTCGACTTGTTCCTGGACGCGGGCACCGCGGTCGGCAGCGCCACCCAGCTGCGGGTGTCCTACGACCTAACCGGCGACGGCAGCTACGACCGGGTGGAGACGTACCGCTACTTCGCCACCGACCCGATCCAGGGCTACGAGCACTACACCCAGGGCGCCCAGCTGCTCTCCGCCACGGGGACCCTGGGCAACCTGGCCAACGGCTCGGTCAAGGTGGAGGTCTGGAGTGCCATCGGCAACCAGCCGACCACCCTGGGAGTCGGGAGCCAGTCGCTGGTGAAGCTGCCCTTCACCGGCTGATCCTCGGGTCGCCTCCTCGGCGAACCAGTCCTCGGCACACGGCCGTCCTGCCCCTCGGGGCCGGGCGGCCGTTGTGCATTCCCTACGGACCGTTGTGCATTCCCTACGGACCGCCGTGCATTCCCTACGGACCGCCGTGCGTTCCCTACGGCGCCGCCGTGCGTTCCCGACGGGGCCGGACCGCGGGGCCCATGGCCCTGCACGTCCGCCGCGCGGACCGTCGCCGTAGGATCGAAAGCGAGTCACAGCACGACCAACGAACCACTCGAGAGGACCACTTCATGGCGGACTACACCCTGCCCGATCTCCCGTACGACTACGCCGCACTCGAGCCGCACATCTCTGCCGAGATCATGGAGCTGCACCACTCCAAGCACCACGCGGCCTACGTCAAGGGCGTCAACACCGCCCTCGAGCAGCTGGCCGAGGCCCGTGACAACGCCTCCTTCGGCAACATCAACAAGCTCGAGAAGGATCTGGCCTTCCACCTCGGCGGCCACATCAACCACTCGGTGTTCTGGCCGAACATGTCCCCCGACGGCGGCGACAAGCCGACCGGTGAGCTGGCGTCGGCGATCGACGAGTTCTTCGGCTCGTTCGACAAGTTCCGCGCCCAGTTCGAGGCCAACGCCAACGCCATCCAGGGCTCCGGCTGGTCCATGCTGGTCTACGACATCCTCGGCTCCCGCCTGAACGTGGTGCAGCTGTTCGACCAGCAGGGCAACCTGCCGCTCGGACAGATCCCGATCCTGCTGCTCGACATGTGGGAGCACGCGTTCTACCTGCAGTACCGCAACGTCAAGGCCGACTACGCCAAGGCGTGGTGGAACGTCGTCAACTGGAACGACGCCCAGGCCCGGTTCGCCGCGGCCAAGTCCCAGACCGCGGGTCTGATCGCCCCGTTCTGAGTCCCACCCCTGAGCCCGTAACCCGGAGCCCGTCACCCTGAGCCGGTAGCACCGGGCCGGTAGCACCGGGCGCGCGACGACGGCGTCCACCCTCGGGTGGGCGCCGTCGTGGTCGCCGAGGCCGGGCCGCACCCCCGGTCACGCCCGGTCAGGGGGCGAGGCGCGTGACGTCCCAGCCCTGGCCGGCCAGGGTGTAGCGCAGCCGGTCGTGCAGGCGACTGGGCCGCCCCTGCCAGAACTCGAGCAGGTCGGGCGTGAGCCGGAAGCCGCCCCAGCCCTCCGGGCAGGGCACGTCCGAGCCCGCGAAGCGCTCCTCGGCGGCCCGGTAGGACGCGTCCAGCTCCTCCACCGAGCCGATCGCGGACGACTGCGCCGAGGCCCAAGCCCCCAGCTGGGACCCGCGGGGGCGGGAGCCGAAGTAGCGCTCGGTCTCGGTCCGCTCGACCCGGGCGACCTCGCCCTCGACCCGCACCTGGCGCTGCTGGGGATACCAGCCGAAGTGCAGGGCGGCGTTCGGGTTGGCCGCCAGCTCGGTGCCCTTGCGGGAGCCGTAGTTGGTGTAGAAGACGAACCCGCCCTGCTCCACGCCCTTCAGCAGAACGGTGCGGGAGCTCGGCCGACGACCGTCGGTGGTGGCGAGCACCATCGCGGTCGGCTCGGGCAGCGTCCCCGACTCCTTGGCCGTGAAGGCGTCAGCCAGCCAGGCGTCGAAGAGCGCGTACGGGTCGGCGGGCGCCTCCGACTCGAGCAGTCGGTCGGCGCGGTAGTCCATCCGCTCGTCGGCGAGGGAGGGATGGGCACGGTCGGCAGCAGACACGCAAACAGTCTCCCAGCAGGTGGGT
>JBBQAB010000131.1:0-4507 GCA_038198385.1 Propionibacteriales bacterium | reverse complement strand
CGGGTCCACATTGCCTCCATGGCGAACACCTGGTGCTCCCGGGCGGCCGCGGCGATCTCCTCGGCCCCGGCCACGGTGGCAGTGAACGTCTTCTCGACCAGCACCGCCTTGCCCGCCCGGATAGCGGCCAGCGCGATCATGTGGTGCTGGGGGTGGGGGGTCGCGATGTAGAGCACGTCGACCTCGTCGTCGGCCAACAACTCGGCGTACGACCCGTACGCCTTCTCCACCCCGTACGCCCGGGCGAAGGCCTCCGCCCGGTCGAGCGAGCGGCTGGCCACCGCCGTCAGCGCCGCTCCGGGGACGTGCTCGAAATCGTCGGCGACCTTCTCGGCGATGCGCCCAGGACCGACCACGCCCCAGCGCACGATGCGTTCGTCACTCATGTCGCCACTCTAGGCGGGGGGTCCCGAGGGCCTCTCGGCCGGAGACGCCGCGGGCCCATCAGTCTCAGGACCGGCGTCGGTCCCGGTCACGGGTGCGGCCGCCGTTCCGGTTGCCGCCCAGCAGACCCGACAGCGCGACCGGGATGAAGATCAGCCACCAGAAGTTGCCCCAGCCCAGCAGGGTCGCGGCGATGATGACCACCGGCCAGGCGACCGCGTTGGCCACCATCAGGGCCCGCATCACCGGCGGGGACAGCGGGACCGGGCTGCCAGGGTCACCCGCCGGCACGGACACCGAATCGGACGGTGTCGGGGCGGACGCGCCGACCGACCAGGGCGGGGGAGTGAACGCCATCGCCTGACCGGCGGCTCCGGGCCGCGGACTCGGCAGATCGGAGAACAACGGGTCGAGGTCGGAAGCGGTCCTGGCGGTCAGAGCCTTGTCCAACCGTTCGTCGAACTCGGTCTTGCTGAGGCGGCCCTCGGCCATGTGGTCGCGGAGCAGGTCGGCGGCACGGTCGCGTTCGGCGTCGCCGATGCGCTGCGGGGCGGGATCGGACGGAGTGCTCACCCGACCCATGCTCCCACTCCGACCGGTCGGTGGCGATGGACGTGGCTGGGAGCCCGGTCACACCGCACTAGAGTGAAGACGGCAAAAAGTGGCGTTCAGGTCACCAGCGTGGGAGGAGACGGCGTGGGTCGCGTAGTCCAGAAGTACGGTGGTTCGTCGGTCGCGGATGCCGAGAGCATCAAGCGGGTGGCCAAGCGGATCGTGGCCACCAAACAGGCCGGCAACGACGTGGTCGTGGTCATCTCCGCAATGGGCGACACCACCGATGAGCTGATGGATCTCGCGCTGCAGGTCTCGCCGCTGCCGCCGCCCCGGGAGCTGGACATGCTGCTGACCGCCGGGGAGCGGATGAGCGCCGCACTGCTGGCCATGGCCATCCACGACCAGGGGCTGCACGCGCGCTCGCTGACCGGCTCGCAGGCCGGCATCATCACCACGGGCACGCACGGCAACGCCCGCATCATCGACATCACCCCCGGCCGGATCACCACCGCGCTCGACAACGACGACGTCGTCATCGTGGCCGGCTTCCAGGGCGTCGCCCAGGACACCAAGGACGTCACCACCTTGGGCCGCGGCGCCTCCGACACCACCGCCGTCGCCCTGGCGGCCTCGCTCGGCGCCGACTACTGCGAGATCTACACCGACGTCGACGGCATCTACACCGCCGACCCCCGGATCGTCACCACCGCCCGCCGGATTCCCCACATCTCGTACGAGGAGATGCTGGAGATGGCGGCCTGCGGGGCCAAGGTCCTGCACCTGCGCTGCGTGGAGTACGCCCGGCGCGAGAACGTCCGCGTCCACGTCCGCTCGTCCTTCTCGGACAAGGACGGCACCTGGGTCCAAGAACTCGAGAAGGGAACCGCCATGGAGCAGGCCATCATCTCCGGGGTCGCACACGACCGCAGCGAAGCCAAGATCACCATTGTCGGGGTCCCCGACCAGGTGGGAGAGGCGGCCCGAATCTTCGAGGCCGTCGCCGCCACCGAGATCAACATCGACATGATCGTGCAGAACGTCTCCGCGGTGGCGACGTCGCGGACCGACATCTCCTTCACGCTGCCCCGGACCGACGGCGTCGCCGCGATGGCCACACTGGACGCGCTCAAGGCTGACGTCGGCTTCACCGGTGTCCTCTACGACGACCAGATCGGCAAGGTGTCGGTCGTCGGGGTCGGCATGCGCTCGCACCCCGGGGTGACGGCGAAGTTCTTCTCCTCGCTGGCCGCGGCCGGGGTCAACATCGAGATGATCTCCACCTCGGAGATCCGGATCTCGGTGGTCGTGAACCAGGACGACGTGGACCGCGCCGTGGTCGCCGCCCACACCGCCTTCGGTCTCGACGGGACCGAGCAGGCCGTGGTGTACGCCGGCACGGGTCGCTGACCCCAGAGGTCCCTGGTCAAGGTTCGGCACCCATCCGAGGTGGGGACCTGACCCGAATGTCTGGTGGGGCCGAGAGGCCGCACAGGGGATAGAGGGCTTCCCCGCCGCTGCCGCCACGTGGGGCCAGCCGGGGAAGCCTGCTCGGGCCCCCAGCCCTCGTTCACGCGACGAGCTGGTGGTCGGGGCCAAGTCAGCTGCACCCGGTCCGGCCAGGACAACGGACAAGAACCGCCTGAGGAAGACCACCCGACGAAGACCGTCGGACAGCGACGTCCAGACAGCGACAGCCACATAGGGAAAGCCACGTAGCGATAGCCGGAAACGACGAAGGGCCCGGCGACGCCGTCGCGCCACAGAGCCCTCCTGTGCCTGCTGTCGGGGTGACAGGATTCGAACCTGCGACCTCGTCGTCCCGAACGACGCGCGCTACCAAGCTGCGCCACACCCCGTGCTCCGTTGAGCCTCGGTGAGTCTAGCCCATCAGACGGGTTGGGCGTGAACCGTGGACCCGCGGCCGGATCAGGGCCGAAGCGACGGCCTCACGGCGCCGCGGTGAGGGTCATCAGGGTGGCCTCGGGCGGGCAGGCGAACCGGAACGGCGCGTACGGGGAGGTGCCGAGCCCCGCCGATACGTGCATCCAGCTCGTCCGGCCGTCCGCGCTGTGCTGGGACAGCCCCTTGACCCGCGCCGCGTCCAGGTCGCAGTTGGTCACCAAGGCTCCGTAGAAAGGCACACAGAGCTGCCCGCCGTGCGTGTGGCCCGCCACGATGAGGTCGTGGCCGTCAGCGGCCATGGCGTCGATCACCCGGCGGTAGGGCGCGTGGGTGACCCCGAGCGCGACGTCGACCTGGGACCGGTCGACCCGACCGGCCACCTGGGCGTAGTCGTCCCTCTTCAGGTGGGCGTCGTCGGTGCCCCGGAAGCCGATCCGGACGCCGTGGATCTTCACGGTCGCGGTGGCGTGGGTGAGGTTGTGCCAGCCGGCGTTGGTGAAGCCCTGGCCGAGATCGCGCCAGGGCAGGTTGATCTCGTGCGGTCGCCCGGTCCGGCTGGGGCGGGTGAGGTAGGTGGCCGGGTTCTTGAACGTCGGCGCGTAGTAGTCGTTGGACCCCCAGACGAAGACCCCCGGCTTGTCCAGGAGCCGGCCGAGGCTCCTCAGGACGTAGGGCACAGCGCCGATGTGGGCCAGGTTGTCCCCGGTGTCGATCACCAGGTCCGGCTCCAGCGCGGCCAGCCCGGCGACCCAGCGCTGCCGGCGGACCTCCGACGGGGTCAGGTGCAGGTCCGACAGATGCAGGATGCGGATGACGGGGGCGCCGGCGGGAAGGATCGGGACCTCGACCCGCCGCAGCCGGAAGGCGTGGCGCTCGATGAGAGTGGCGTACGCCACCCCGGCGGCGGCGACCGCCCCCAGCCCCAGGGTCACCTGGGCGGCGCGCTGAACCAGTACCGGGGGATGCACCATGAGGAGCAGGCTACCGGCCGGGGCCGCGCAGGAGGGGGTTCGCCCGGCGTACGCCTGTGGTCGGGGCCGGGCGGGGGAGGGGGGGGCGCCGACGGCGGGTGCCTGAGCCGGACAACTCGGTCGACCCCGGTGCGCCCGGGTGGGAAACTGGCGGTATGTCTGACACCACGACCCCGCTCAAGCAACGACTGCGGACCGACCTGACCACCTCGATGAAGAACCGCGACAAGGTGCGCTCCGCCACGATCCGGATGGTGCTGTCGGCGATCACCGAGGCGGAGGTGGCGGGCAAGTCGGCCGTTGAGCTGACCGAGCTGCAGGTCCTCGACGTGGTCGTCCGCGAAGCCAAGAAGCGGCGCGAGGCGGAGGAGGCCTTCGAGGCGGCGGGGCGTACAGAGCTGGCGGGCAAGGAGCACGCGGAGGCCGGCATCCTCGCCGACTACCTGCCCCAGCCGCTCTCCGCGGCCGAGGTCTGCCAGCTGGTGACCGAGGCGATCGCTGCGACGGGGGCCGGCGAGCTCGGGCTGAAGGGCATGGGCAAGGTGATGGGCGTCATCACCCCCCAGACCATGGGGAAGGCCGACGGCGGCCTGGTGGCCGCCGAGGTCCGCCGGCAGCTACAGGGCTGAGTCCGTCGAGACGGCCTCCAGCAGCACCAAGGCCGCGGCCCCCGGGAAGAAATCCCGGGGGCCGCG
>JBBQAB010000130.1:0-5367 GCA_038198385.1 Propionibacteriales bacterium | reverse complement strand
GCTGGCGAGCACCAGGGTGCTCGCTGCGGCAAGGCCCACGAGCGCTCGAGTGCGCCGGACCGACTTGCTGAACCTCATGGGACCTCCATTGATGGGACGACAGTGGGAACGCCTGAGCCCGGAGGGCGATCGGCTGCACTGCCTGGATCGTTTCAATTTGAAGGCTAACCTACGACCCTCAGGTCGTCAACCATCTATCGAGCCGGGGCTCCGTCCCCGTCTCGCAGCACCGTCTCCGGCGCTCGCCGCCCTGGCGCGTGCTGAAACGTTCGCAGAGTCAAATCCAGCGAGAGTGGGGCCTCGGCCCGGTGCGGAGCGGCGGCCACGCGCGAAGGCGGGGCCGCTGCTCCTGGCCGGGTGGGCGTCAGGCGAGGGCAGGAGCCGACGTCAAGACGTGGGTGCCCCCGGTGAGCTCACGTTCGGTCTCCCCCGGAAACCGCACGACGGCGGTCACACCCTCGGGCACCTCCACCTCGAGCTGCAGAGCACCGGAGTCCTCCTGGGTCCAGGAGACCGCCACCCGGCCGTGCGGGGTCTGCAGGGCGCTCCTGGCCCAGCTGATCCCGCCGCCCGGCTGGGGCGCCACCAGGACCTTCGCGTAGCCAGGCTCCGCCGGCGCGATGCCGCCGATGGTCCGGTGCATCCAGTCGACCACCGCACCCAGGGCGTAGTGGTTGAAGCTGGTCATCTCTCCGGGGTTGATGGTGCCGTCGGGCAGCATCGAGTCCCAGCGCTCCCAGATCGTGGTCGCCCCCATGGTGACCGGGTAGAGCCAGGAGGGGCACTCCCGCTCCAGCAGCAGCCGGTAGGCGACGTCCAGGTGACCGGTCACGGTCAGGGCGTCGGTCACGAACGGAGTTCCGGCGAACCCGGTCTGGATCCGGTAGCCACCCTCGACCACCAGCTCGGCCAGCCGTTCCCCGGCCCCCGCCCGGGTGGGCCCCTCGAGCAGACCAAAGGCGATGGCGAGGGCGTACACGGTCACCGCGTCACTCATGATCCGACCGTCGGGCTGGACGTACGCCGCACGGAACGCCTCGCCGGTCCGGGCCGCGACGTCGCGGAGGTGGGCCTCCTCCTCGACCCGCCCCAGCAGGGCGGCGGTGTCGGCCACGATGGTCGCGCTCCGGAACAGGCACGCGGTCGCGACGACCCCGGAGTCCGCCTTGGCCTGCGCCGCGTTCTCGGGCGGGGCCGACGGGTCGAGCCAGTCCCCGAACTGGAAGGTGGTGTCCCACAGCCCGGCCGGGGAGAGCAGAGTCTCGACCCGGCGTACGTGGGAGGTCATGGAGTCGAACGAGTCCGCGAGCACCTCCTGGTCGCCGTAGGCCTGCCACAGCGCCCAGGGCACCCAGACCGAGGCGTCGCTCCAGACCGCGGTGCTGTCGGGGTCGGGGAAGGCCTCGTGCGCGGGCAGGTACTTGAGCACGTCCGGGATGACGAACGGCACCAGCCCGTCGGCCGCCTTCTGCTCGGCGGCCAGGTCGAGCAGCCAGTCGCTCAGGAAGGCCTGGACGTCGAACAGGTAGGCCGCCGAGGGCGTGAAGGCGGCGATGTCACCGGTCCAGCCCAGCCGCTCGTCGCGCTGCGGGCAGTCGGTGGGGACGTCGAGGAAGTTGCCCAGGGTGCCCCAGACGGCGTTGCGGTGCAGCTGGTTGAGCAGCTCGTCGGAGCACTCGAAGGTGCCGATCCGCTCCAGGTCGGAGGTCACCACGACCGCGGTCACCGCCGCCGCGGTCAGCTCGCCCGGGAAGCCCTCGACCTCGGCGTAGCGGAAGCCGTGGAAGGTGAAGGTCGGCTCGAACACGTCGGCGACGCCGCTGAGGATGAAGGTGTCGGTGGCCTTGGCGGTGCGCAGCGGCCGGGTTCCGAGCTCATCGTGCTCGAGCACCTCGGCGTGCCGCAGGGTCACGGTGGTGCCTTCTGGACCAGTCACCGAGACCCGGACCCAGCCGACCAGGTTCTGGCCGAAGTCGACCAGGGTCCGGCCCGCGGGGGAGGTCCAGATCGCGACAGGCGCAATCTCCTCCCTTCGCCGGACAGGAGGACCGACATAGGGGGTGACGGTGCCGAAGTCTCGCTCGGCGGTGTGTACGCCGGCCCACGCGGCGTCGTCGAAGCCGGGACGCAGCCAGGCGTCGGAGCGCAGCCGCGCGTCGATCGTCTCGCCGTCGTAGAGGTCGTTGGCCAGCACCGCCGACGGCCCGGCCCGCCAGCTGCCGTCACTGACCACCTGCTGCACGTGCCCGTCGGCGAACGCGACCTCGAGCTGGGCCAGAACCCCGAGCTCGGAGCCGTAGAAGCCGCTCGCACCACTCCAACCCAGCCGACCCCGGAACCAGCCGTTGCCGAGCGCGAACCCGAGCACCGTGGTGGGTTCGACGAGCGCGGTGACGTCGTAGCTGCGATAGCGCAGCCGCCACTCGAAGCTCGACCAGCCGGGGCTGAGCACGTCGTCGCTGACCGGCGAGCCGTTCAGGTAGGCCTCGAAGACCCCGTGCGCGGTGGCGTGCAAGGTGGCCCGGACGACGTCGCCGTGGCCCTCGTCGAGGTCGAACTGGCGGCGCAGTAGGGGCGCGCCGGCGAAGTCGTGGTCGGGCGCGATCAGGACGGCGGACCAGTCGGGCATGAGTCTCCTCGGTCGTGGGACGCCCGGTCGGAGGCGGGCGAATGAAACGATCTAGAGAGACATAACCATGCGTTCCCTGGGCTGTCCAGGAGTCGGCAGCACTTTCGGTGGTTGCTTCCCCAGATCACTTCGTCTAGCATGCGGAGAGAATTGAAACGTGTCAAGAACGCGTTCCCCGACAGGAGTCTCCCGTGGTCCTCCGCACCGACATCGCCACCCAGCTCGCGGCCCAGGCGATCGAGCTCCCCTCCTGGGCGTTCGGCAACTCCGGCACCCGCTTCAAGGTCTTCGGGACCCCCGGCACCCCCCGGACGGTGCAGGAGAAGATCGCCGACGCAGCCCAGGTGCACCGGGTGACCGGGCTCGCCCCGACCGTGGCCCTGCACATCCCGTGGGACAAGGTCGACGACTACGCCGCGCTCCGGTCCTTCGCCGCCGACCAGGGACTGAGCCTGGGCACGGTCAACTCCAACACGTTCCAGGACGACCTCTACAAGTTCGGCAGCCTGACCCACGTCGACGACGGCGTCCGCCGCAAGGCGGTGGACCACCACCTCGAGTGCCTGGAGATCATGCACCAGACGGGGTCCCGGGACCTCAAGATCTGGTTGGCCGACGGCACGAACTACCCGGGCCAGGGCGACATCCGCGGCCGGCAGGACCGGCTGGCGATGAGCCTCGCCGCCATCTACGAGCGGGTCGCGCCGGACCAGCGGCTGGTGCTGGAGTACAAGTTCTTCGAGCCGGCGTTCTACCACACCGACGTCCCCGACTGGGGCACGGCGTACGCGCAGGTCAGCGCCCTGGGCGAGCGGGCCCTGGTCTGCCTCGACACCGGCCACCACGCCCCGGGCACCAACATTGAGTTCATCGTCGCCCAGCTGCTGCGGCTGGGCAAGCTCGGCTCCTTCGACTTCAACTCCCGCTTCTACGCCGACGACGACCTGATCGTGGGGGCGGCCGACCCGTTCCAGCTCTTCCGCATCCTGTACGAGGTCATCCGGGGCGGGGCCTTCGCCCCCGGTTCCGACGTCGCCTTCATGCTGGACCAGTGCCACAACGTCGAGGACAAGATCCCGGGTCAGATCCGGTCGGTCCTCAACGTGCAGGAGATGACCGCCCGCGCCCTCCTCGTCGACCATGACGCCCTCGCCGAGGCGCAGGGGGCCGGTGACGTCCTGGGCGCCAACGCGATCGTCATGGACGCCTTCTACACCGACGTCCGCCCCGACCTGGCCGCCTGGCGGGAGAGCCGCGGTCTGCCCGCCGACCCGATCCGTGCGTACGCCGAGTCGGGCAACCAGGCCCGGATCGCCGCCGAGCGCGTGGGCGGCGCCCAGGCCGGCTGGGGCGCCTGAGCCTGACCCCCCGGCCCCCCGGCCACCCAGCCACCCAGCCACCTGACCGAACCGCCCGACGCCCCGACCTGGAGAACCCGATGACGTCCCCTGTAGTGCGCGAGCTCCTCGACCGGTCCCACCGGCTGGGGTCTGACCCGGCCAACACCAACTACGCCGGCGGCAACACCTCGGCCAAGGGGCGTGAGACCGACCCGGTGACCGGGAGCCCGGTCGACCTGCTCTGGGTCAAGGGGTCGGGCGGGGACCTCGGCACTCTCACCGAGGCCGGCCTGGCCGTGCTCCGGCTGGACCGGGTGCAGGCCCTGACCCAGGTGTACGCCGGGGTCGACACCGAGGACGACATGGTGGCCGCGCTCGACTTCTGCCTGCACGGCAGGGGCGGCGCCGCCCCGTCGATCGACACCGCCATGCACGCGCTCGTCGACGCGGCCCACGTGGACCACCTGCACCCCGACGCGGGGATCGCGCTGGCCACCGCCGCCGAGGGCGAGCAGCTGACGAAGACCGTCTTCGACGGCCGGGTGGTCTGGGTGCCCTGGCGCCGTCCGGGCTTCCAGCTCGGTCTCGACATCGCCGCGGTCCAGCGCGCCCACCCCGAGGCGATCGGCGCCATCCTGGGCGGGCACGGGATCACCGCCTGGGGCGATACCGCCGCCGAAGCCGAGGCCCACTCGCTGGAGATCATCGCCACGGCGGCCGACTATCTGGTCACGCACAGCCGACCCGAGCCGTTCGGGCCGCCGCTGGCCGGTTTCGTGGCGTTGCCCGAGGCCGAACGGCGGGCTAAGGCCGCCGCCCTGGCCGCCACCCTGCGCTCGGTGGCCTCCCACGACAAGCCCATGGTCGGTCACTACAGCGACGACCCGCGGGTGCTGGAGTTCCTGGCCAGCACCGAGCACCCCCGGCTGGCGGCCCTGGGCACGAGCTGTCCCGACCACTTCCTCCGGACGAAGGTCAAGCCGCTGCTGCTCGACCTGCCCGCCGCGGCGTCGGTCGAGGACGCAAAGGCCCGGCTGGCCGCTCTGCACGAGGCGTACCGAGCCGACTACCAGGCCTACTACGACCGGCACGCCACCGCGGACTCCCCCGCCATCCGCGGGGCCGACCCGCTGGTCATCCTGGTCCCCGGCGTCGGGATGTTCTCCTACGGCAAGGACAAGCAGACGGCCCGGGTGGCGGGTGAGTTCTACCTGAACGCGATCAACGTGATGCGGGGCGCCGAGGGGGTCTCCGCGTACGCCCCGATCGAGGAGGCGGAGAAGTTCCGGATCGAGTACTGGGCGCTGGAGGAGGCCAAGCTCGCGCGGATGCCGAAGCCCAGGCCGCTCGCCACCCGGATCGCCCTGGTCACCGGTGCCGCGTCGGGGATCGGCAAGG
>JBBQAB010000129.1:0-2613 GCA_038198385.1 Propionibacteriales bacterium | reverse complement strand
TCGTCCGCCGCCTCGGCTCCGGCCACGATCAGTGCGGCCTTCAACCCGGCCAGGTTGAACCCCTTCGAGGCCGAGAAGACCACGAAGCCCCGCTCCGCGCCCGGGACCGACAGGAAGGGGGTGAACGTGCCGTCGAGCACCAGGGGCGCATGGATCTCGTCCACCACGACCCGGATGCCGTAGCGCTCGGCCAGGGCGGCGACGGCCGCCAGCTCCGCCGCGGTGTGCACCACCCCGGTCGGGTTGTGCGGGCTGGCCAGCACCAGGGCCGCCCGACGCCCACCCGCGGTCGCGTCGACGAAAGCCGCCTCCAGGCTGATCGGGTCGAGGCGGCCCGCCGGGCCCAGCGGGGCGTCGACCAGCCGCCGGTGCAACCGGTCCACGAACAAGAAGAAGGGCGGGTAGACCGGCGGCGTGACCACCACGGCGTCCCCGGGGCCGGTCACGACCCTGAGCACCTCCACGACGCCGGTCATCACGTCCGCGACGGGCGTCATCCGCTCGGGCGCAACCTCCCACCCCCAGGCCTGCGCGGCGTACGCGGTCAGGGCCTCGGCGTAGCCGGTCCCCCACGGGTAGCCGGTGTCCCCGAGCTGCAGCGCGGCCTCGAGGGCCGCCACCACCGGCTCCGCCGGCACGGTGTCCATCTCCGCCACCCACAGCGGCAGCACGTCCGGACCGTACGCCCGCCACTTCAGGCTGCGCCGCTGCCGCAACCGGCACAGGGGCTGAGCGTCGAACGGGTTCGGGGCCTCAGCAGCCTCGGCGGGTGGGTCGGCGGGCATGGGTCTCCTGGTGATGTCGAGAGAGGTCACCGTAACCAGACCACGACCGGTGGCCGGCGGGTGGGCTGGGTGTCCTGGTTTAACGTGTAAACCAGCCGTCCGCCGGACCGCCGCCCGCACCGCCCACTGGAGAGCCGCCGTGATCGACGTACCCGACTTCGACGCCGTCTACCGCAAGGACCCCGACCCGTGGCGGGTCCGCAGCAGCTTCTACGAGGTCCGCAAGCTCGCCCTGCTGCTGGCCTGTCTGGGCCGGGAGAGCTACGCCCGGGCCTGGGATCCCGCCTGCGGGGTGGGTGAGCTGGCCGCGCGGCTGAGTGAGCGGAGTGCGGCCGTCCTCGCCTCGGACGGATCCACCGAGGCCGTGGCGCTGACCGCCGAGAGGTGCGCCGACCGCCCCCAGGTGCAGGTGCAGCACCGACCGCTGCCGACGGCCCCCGACCCCGTCTGGGTCTGCGACCTGGTCGTGCTGAGCGAGTTTGTCTACTACCTGGACCCCGCCGACCGGGTGGCCTCCCTGGACCTGGTCGACGCACGCACCACCCCCGACGCCGAGGTGGTGGCCCTGCACTGGCGGCACAAGCCGCACGACGGCTGGCTGAGCGGCCTGGACGTCCAGGCCGAGATCACCGCAGGCCTGCAGGACCGAGGCTGGCGCACCGTGGTCCGCCACGACGACCGGGACTTCACCCTGGCCTCCTTCGAGCGGGTCGGCCGGTGACCGCACCGCAGCCCGCCCGGGCCCGGGCCACCCGCGGCCTTCTCGTCCGCCCGCGCCAGCCCACCCGTCGGGTGGTCACCGAGGGGGGCAACGACATGGGCGTCTGGGACCAGGCCCGGGCCGCAGCCCCGCATGTCAGCCCGGCGGCCCTGGTCGCTGCGCTGTGCCCCGGACTCGAGGACCACCCCACCGAACGTCCCGCCCTCGTCGTCGTTGCGGCCCACCCCGACGACGAGACCTTCGGCCTGGGCCGTCTCGCCTTCGCCTGGGCCGCGGGGTTCGGTCGCGTCACCGGGGTGCTGGCGACCGCGGGCGAGGCCTGCGTCGACCACGTGATGGCCCGGCCCGACGACATCGCGCCCCGTCGGCTGGCGGAGTGGCGCGCCGCCACCGGACGGCTCGGCTTCACCGCCCAGCACGCCTTCGGGCTGCCCGACAGCCGCCTGACCGGCTACGAGGAGAAGCTGACCCGCAGCCTGGTCACCCTGGTCAGCGCCGTCGTCGACGAAGGTCTGTTCTCCGACACCTCCGCGGTGGTGCTGGCCGCGCCGTGGCGCAGCGACCCGCACCCTGACCACCAGGTCGTGGGCCGGGCCACCGCCCGGGTGGCCGAGGAGCTGGGTCTCGGCCTGCTCGAGTACGGCGTCTGGATGACCTTCTGGACCCCGCCGAGCATCCTCGACCGGTCCGAGCAGGTTCTGGTCCGGGTCACCCACGACGACCGGGCCGAGACCGCTTGGACCGCGGCCTGCCAGGACTTCACCTCCCAGATCGAGCCGATGGCCAGCGACGTGACCGCCGTGGTGCCGCCAGAGATGCTGGCCCACCATCGCGAGCAGCTCGTCCTAGTCTCCCCGCCGGTCGCGGCGGCCCTGGCCGGGGCCGCACCGACCGCGGCCCCGAACCGCCCCGCCGACGGGAGCCCGGCGTGAGCCCCGCGTATGCCGGCCCGCCGCTCAGCGCACTGGGACCCGTGCCGGACGCCCGGCCGCTCCCGGCCGACTATGCGCGCCACGCGCCCGCGGTCGCTGACCTGCGCACCGTGGTCCACAGCCTGGTGGCCGGGCCGGACTGGGCCGGGCTCAGCTGGGCCGAGCTGGTGGAGGA
>JBBQAB010000128.1:0-8271 GCA_038198385.1 Propionibacteriales bacterium | reverse complement strand
GGCGCTCGCGGGGCGACCCCTCCACTCATTACCGCCCCGGCCGCGGCGGCGGGGGGTGTGGACGAGTGGGGTGGTGCCCGCACCCCGGGCCGCCCCCCTGGGCGCGGCCCCCCGCCCCACGGCGAACGTGGCCGACCTCGTGCACCGTCACGCCGTTGACCGGCCCGACGTCGAGGCCCTCGCCCAGCCGGGCCCGCAGCGGCGGGCACTGACCTGGGCGGAGCTGGACGTGCGGGTGTCGGCCGTCGCGTCCGGGCTCGCGTCGCGTGGTCTGGTGGCCGGTCACCGGGTGGGCCTACTCGGGCCCAGCTCGCTGGACTTCGTGGTCGCCTACCTGGCGGTCCTGCGCGCCGGTTTCGTCGCCGTCCCGCTGAACCCCGCCTCGACCGGGGCCGAGCTGGCCGAGCTGCTGGGGGACAGCGGCGTACGGCTGCTGCTGACCAGTGACCCGCAGCCGGCGGCGGTGGCCCAGCACCCGCTCACCCAGGTCGGGCTCGACCGGCTCGCCGCCGAGGGCCGCGCCCCGGTCAGCTCGCCGCGGGACCGCGAGGCGCTGGCCGTCCTGCTGTTCACCGCCGGGACCTCGGGGGAGCCGAAGGCCGCCATGCTCAGCCACCGTGCCCTCCTCGCCCATCTGGACCACGTCGCCGCCCTGGACGCGATGGACGCCGACGCCGGCGTACTCACGCTGCTCCCGCTGTTCCACGTCTTCGGTCTGAACGCCGCCCTCGGCTCGTGGGCGCTGGCCGGGGCCCGGCTGGTGGTGGTGGCGGGCTATACCGACGACTTCTTCACCGTCCTGACCGAGGAGGGAGTCACCCATCTGCCGGTCGCCCCCGCCCTGCTGAGCGCAATCCTGACCGACCCGCGCCGACCGGCCCGGCTCGACCCGGTGGCCTCGGTCGTGTCCGGGTCGGCACCGCTGGCGCCGGCCCTGCGGGCCGCGTTCGGTCGCGCCACCGGCCTGGTCGTCCAGCAGGGCTACGGCCTGACCGAGGCCGGTCCGGGCATCTCCAGCACGCTGGGGTGTCCCCCTGCGGAGGCGACGGACGGCGCGGTCGCCGGGCCGGAGGCCCCGGGGCACGTGGGCCGGCCGCTGCCCGGGGTGCAGGTCCGGATCGGGGACGGCTCGGAGGAGACCGAACCCGGCGAGATCTTCGTCCGGGGCGACAACCTCTTCTCCGGCTACTGGCCCGGCGGCTCCGAGGGCCCCGGCGCCGACGGCTGGTTCGGCACCGGGGACATCGGTTTCCTCGACGGCGGCGAGCTGCACCTGGTCGACCGGGCCGGCGAGCTGGTCGTGGTCAACGGCTTCAACGTCTATCCCGCCGAGGTGGAGGAGGCGCTCCGCGAGCTGCCCGGGGTGCAGGCGGCGGCGGTGGTGGGTCACCCCGACGTCGGCACCGGCGAGCAGGTGGTGGCCTTCGTGGTCGTCGACGGGCTCACCGTGGCCGACGTCGAGGCGTACTGCGTCGGGCGGCTGCCCCGGTTCAAGCGCCCGGGCCTGATCCGTCTGCTGCCCGAGCTGCCGCGCGGCGCGACCGGCAAGATCCGCAAGGGTGCGCTCCGTCGCTCCCTGACGGAGGGAACGACGCTTCTCAGCTCCTCAGACGACGGGACCAGCTCGTGACCGGGCCCCGGGTCGAGGTGCTGACCCGCCCCGGCTGCCACCTGTGCGAGCAGGCCCTGCTCGTCGTCCGGGCGGTCTGCGCCGAGACCGGCGACACCGTCAGCGAGCGCAACATCGACGCCGACCCCGAGCTGCGGGCCCGTTGGACCGACCAGGTCCCGGTCACCTTCGTGGACGGCGTCCAGCACGACTTCTGGCGGGTCGACCCCGTACGCCTGCGTCGCGCCCTGGCCGGAGACCGGCCCGGCTGATTCCGCCCGACCTGTGACCGGCCTGAGCGTGCGGCCGCCGTCCGGGTGATGAGTCTCCGCACAAGGTTTGTGCGCGCTTTCACGAACTCCTAGAGTGGGGATGTTTGAACAGATTTCCCGTTGCTTGCTGGTCAGGAGAAGTGTGTCCACCGCCGAGACCCCACGACTGGGGATACCTGACGCCACCGTGGCGCGGCTTCCGGTGTACCTCCGGGTCCTCAACTCGCTCACGGCGCAGCAGATCGCCACGGTGAGCAGCGGGTCCCTGGCCGCGGCCGCCGGGGTCAGTCCCTCGCAGCTGCGCAAGGACCTCTCCCACTTGGGCTCGTACGGCACCCGCGGGGTCGGCTACGACGTGGAGTACCTGCAGTTCCAGCTCGGCCGGGTCGTCGGAAGCGCCCGCGAGTGGCCGGTGGTGATCGTCGGCATCGGCAACCTGGGCACCGCGCTGGCCAACTACTCCCGCGGGTTCCGGGTCGTGGGTCTGGTGGACCCCGACCCCGGGCTGGTCGGCACCCGCATCCACGGGCTGGCTATCCGGGACCTCGCCGAGCTCGAGGACGTCGTGGGGGGCTCGGGAGCCCGTATCGCCGTCGTCGCCACCCCGGCCGAGGCGGCCCAGCCGGTCGCGGACCGTCTCGTCCGTCTGGGCGTCACCAGCATCCTCACCTTCGCTTCGACGGTGCTGAACGTCCCCGGCCACGTCACCGTCCGCCGGGTCGACCTGGGCCAGGAGCTGGCGATCCTGGCCTTCCACGAACACCGCAGGACCGAGAGCCGGGCCGGGACCGAGACGGCGCCGTCGGCCGTCCCCGCCCTGGTCTCCAGCGGCACCGGGAACACTGACAAAGGGATGGGTGCATGAGCATCTTGGTGGTGAGCGTCTCGCACAAGACGACATCGGTGGACACACTGGCCCAGCTGGCCATGGACGCCCCGGCAACGGCCAAGCTGGCCGACCAGCTGATGACCTCGGAGCACATCGAGGAGGCTGTCGTCCTCTCCACCTGCAACCGCACCGAGCTGTACGCCTGCATCTCCCGCTTCCACGGCGGTCTGGACGACGCCACCTCCGCCCTGGCCAACTTCGTGGGTCTCTCGGTCGCCGAGCTCCGCTCGCTCTGCGCGGTCTACTTCGACGAGGGGGCGGTGGCCCACACCTTTGCGGTGACCTCGGGTCTGGACTCCGTCGTCCTCGGGGAGAACCAGATCCTGGGCCAGGTCAAGGCCGCGCTGACCTCGGGCCAGAGCCACGGCACGGTCGGGACCGTGCTGAACGCGCTGTTCCAGCAGGCCATCCGGGTCGGCAAACGGGTGCACAGCGAGACCGGGATCGGCTCGGCGGGCCGTTCCCTGGTCAGCGCGGCCTACCGGGTGCTCGAGACCGAGCGCGGTGGACTGGCCGGTCGTCGCGTCCTCGTGGTCGGGGCCGGCGCGATGGCCGGCCTGGCCGCCCGGACCGCCGCCGCCGCGGGCGCCTCGGTCAGCCTGGCCAACCGCACCCTGGACCGGGCCGAGCGGCTGGCGGCGGCCGTCGGCGGGCGTGCCGTGCCGCTCCCCGAGCTGGCCTCCGCGCTGAGCGAGACTGACATCCTTGTCACCTGCACGGGGGCGCGTTCCATGAACCTGGGCGTGGCCGAGCTGGCCGGCACCCCCGTCATCGGCGTGGTCGACCTCGCGCTGCCCGCCGACGTCGCCCCCGAGGTGGCCGACCTGGGCATCACCCTGGTCAACCTGGACCGGCTCGTCCGTGACCAGCTCGACGCGGTCAGCACGCCCGAGGTCGAGGACGCCCGGGCCCTGGTCGGTCGCGAGGTCCAGGACTTCCTGGGGGTGCGCCGCGCCGCCCAGGTCGCCCCCACGGTGGTGGCGCTGCGCTCCATGGCCTCCGAGGTGGTGACCGCCGAGATGACCCGGTTGGACGCCCGTGTCCCGAGCCTGGACGCCCACCAGCGCGAGGAGGTGCAGCGCGCCGTGCGGCGGGTCGTGGACAAGCTCCTGCACCAGCCGACAGTCCGCGTCCAGGAGCTGTCGGCCGATCCGGACGCCGTCGACTACGCGGCGGCGCTGAGGGTGCTGTTCGCCCTCGACCCGCAGACCGTCGCCGCCGTCATGTCGCCCGAGGTGTCGCGCACGTGAGCCCCGCGGCTCCGGTTCGGCTCGGCGCCCGACGCTCGCCGTTGGCCCGGGCTCAGGTGGAGCTCGTCGCCGGCCTCCTCGCCGCCCACGGGGTCTCCTCCACCTTCGTCGGGGTCACGACCACCGGGGACGTGGACCAGCGGCACCTGACCGAGATCGGGGGCACCGGCATCTTCGCGGGAGCGGTGCGCGACGCTCTGCGCCGGGGTGAGGTCGACCTGGCCGTGCACTCGCTGAAGGACCTCCCGACCCTGCAGCCCGAGGGGCTGTCCATCGTGGCCGTGCCGGAGCGTGAGGACACCCGCGACGTCCTGGTGGGACAGCGGCTGGCCGACCTCGGTGACGGGGCCCGGATCGGGACCGGTGCCCCTCGTCGCGCCCTGCAGCTGCAGGAGTGGGCGGCGGCCCGCGGCCTCGCCTGGGAGATCGTCCCGGTCCGCGGCAACGTCGACACCCGGATCAGCCTGGTCCGCGAGGGCGTCGTCGACGCGGTCGTGCTGGCCGCAGCCGGCCTGTCCCGCCTGGGTCACCTGGAGATGTCGGGTCCCGACAACGAGCCGGTCCCTGACACCGTGGTCCAAGGCCTCCCCGGCTCGGTCCTGTCCCTGTCGATGATGCTGCCCGCTCCCGGACAGGGCGCCCTGGCGCTAGAGGTGCACGAGAGCCTGAGCCCCGGTCTGCTCACCGCGCTCAGGCGGCTGGACCACGCCCGTTCCCGCGCGGAGTCGCTGGCGGAGCGGGGGTTCCTGGCCCGGCTGGAGGCTGGCTGCACGGCCCCCGTCGGAGCCCGTGCCGTTGTCAAATCCGTCCGTGGTAAGGAACTCGATTTGACTCTCGACGCCGTAATTGGGAGAACGTTACTGAGCGACTTGTCAGAAACGGCCAAGGCGGGCCCAGCCCTTCGGGTCTCCGCAGCGGCCACGACGGAGGACCCCGAGGGTTTCGGGACCGACCAGGCTGACGAGGTGCTGACGCAGTTGCAGCTGGAAGTTCCCCGACCTTAACGGCGCTCGTCATTCGCGTGGCGGGACTGAACAACAGAACGCGAGAAGTCTGTGAGTACATCCTCGGTGCAGGACACCCCGGCCTCCATACCAGCCGCCACGCCCAGCGCACCCGTCACCCGCGGGCGCGTCATCTTCGTCGGGACCGGGCCTGGGGACCCCGACCTGCTGACCCTCGGGGCGATCGCGGCCCTGGCCGACGCAGGAGCGGTCGTGCTCGACGACGAGCGTCAGCGCGAGATCCTGGAGCACCCGGCCATCACCCTGGCCGCCGGGGCCGAGGTCTCGATCCTGGGTCTGACCGAAGCCCGCCGGCCCCTGACCCCTTCGGCCCGCGCCAAGGTCGTGGTCAAGCTGGCCTCGACGGGCAGCCGGGTCGTGCGTCTGGTCACCGGTGACCCCTTCTGGGACAACGCCGTGGCCGACGAGGCGGCAGCCTGTGTCCGCGGCGGGATCGACTTCGAGGTCGTCCCCGGGGTGTCGAGCCTCACGGCCGTCCCCGAGTACGCCGGGATCGATCTGATCCACGCCGGCGGCGTGCAGTTCGCCTCCGTCACCGACGGCCGGTTCACCAAGGCCAGCACCGCCCAGTGGGGTGGGGCGGCGACGGTCGTGGTCAGCACGCTCGTCACCATGGTCGGCTCGCTCGTGGACGCCGCGCGGGCCGCGGGCCGTCCCGGAGACGACCACGTCATCGTCACCCTGCACGGCGGCAGCACCGAGCAGGTTACCCTGCCGACCACCCTCGACGACCTGGTGGCCGCGGTGAAGTCGGTCAAGGCCCCCGGCGTGGACCCCGTGCACGTGATCATGGGCGCCGCCGCCGAGCAACGCCACGAGCTCAGCTGGTACGAGACCAAGCCGCTCTTCGGCTGGCGGGTCCTGGTCCCCCGGACCAAGGACCAGGCCGCTCCGATGGTCGCCCGGCTGCGCACTTACGGCGCCCACAGTGAGGAGGTGCCGACCATCTCGGTCGAGCCGCCCCGCAGCCCGCTGCAGATGGACAAGGCGATCCGGGGTCTGGTCGAGGGCCGCTACGAGTGGGTCGCGTTCACCTCGGTGAACGCGGTCAAGGCCGTCCGCGAGAAGTTCGAGGAGTACGGCCTGGATGCCCGCGCGTTCTCCGGGCTCAAGGTCGCCGTCGTCGGCGACGTCACCGCCAAGGCCTTGCAGGCGTGGGGGATCGAGCCCGACCTGGTGCCCCAGGCCGAGCAGTCCGCCGCGGGCCTGGCTGCGGAGTTCCCGCCCTACGACGACGTCCTGGACCCGATCAACCGGATCTTCCTGCCCCGGGCCGACATCGCGACGGAGACCCTCGCCGAGGGTCTGAAGAAGCTGGGCTGGGAGGTCGAGGACGTCACGGCCTACCGGACCGTCCGCGCCGCCCCGCCGGCCGCACCGGTCCGGGAGGCGATCAAGACGGGCAAATTCGACGCCGTCGTGTTCACCTCCTCCTCCACGGTGCGCAACCTGGTCGGGATCGCGGGCAAGCCGCACTCCTCGACCATCATCGCCGTCATCGGTCCGGTCACGGCCAAGACCTGTGAGGAGCACGGGCTCCGGGTCGACGTGGTCGCGGCAAAGCCGTCGGTGGTGGACCTCGCCGACGCGTTGGCCAGCTTCGCGGCCGAGCGTCGCGACGGGTTCATCACGGCCGGCGAGCCGGTGCTGAAGCCGTCCCAGCGCCGTCCGGCCCCGCGTCGCCGCGTCTGAGACACCCGGGGTCACCCCCGGTGCCGGGGGGGCCGGCCGGGGTTTGACCCGCCGCAGCAGACTCGGACGTGGTGCCCTCACCGGGGCGCGACGCGAGACGGCCATGTGGGTCGGTTCCGCCGTACGAGGATGTGCTGAGGCTCCCTCAGCGGGAGCGACGGAGCCGAGGCCCCGGGAGCCGAAGCCCCGGAGCTGGGCTGCGGGCGCGGGGCGAGAAAAGGAAGGGTGTTGAGGTGGGCGCAGGAGGTACGGTCAGGCCGCGGAGGTTGCGGACCTCGCCGGTCATGCGGGCGATGGTGGCGGAGACAAGTGTCGAGCCCCGTCAGCTCATCCTGCCGGTGTTCGTGGCCGAGGGGCTGCGGGAGCCGCGCCCGATCTCCTCGATGCCGGGCGTCCTCCAGCACACCCTCGACACCGTACGCCGGGTCGCCGCCGAGGCGGCCGAGGCCGGGATCGCTGGGCTGATGCTCTTCGGGGTGCCTGAGCACAAGGACGCCCGCGGTTCCGGGGCGCTCGACCCGGACGGGATCCTGACCCGCGGCATTGCCGCCGTCCGGGCCGAGGTCGGCGACGCCTGCCTGGTGATGTCCGACGTCTGCCTGGACGAGTTCACCGACCACGGCCACTGCGGGGTCCTGACCCCGGGGGGCCAGGTCGACAACGACGCCACGGTCGAGATCTACGCCGAGATGGCGGTGCTGCACGCCGAGGCTGGCGTCCACGTCGTCGGGCCCAGCGGCATGATGGACGGCCAGGTGGCCGCGATCCGGGAGGCGCTCGACACCGCCGAGGCGACCGACGTCGCCATCATGGCGTACGCCGCGAAGTACGCCTCCGCCTTCTACGGCCCCTTTCGCGAGGCCGTGGCCTCCACGCTGCGCGGGGACCGGAAGACCTACCAGCAGGACGGCGCCAACGTCCGGGAGGCGCTCCGCGAGGTCGCCCTCGACGTGGCCGAGGGCGCCGACATCGTGATGGTCAAGCCCGCCTTGGCCTACCTCGACGTGCTGCGCGCCGTCCGTGCGGCGGTGGACCTGCCCGTCGCCGCGTACAACGTCTCGGGGGAGTACGCCATGCTCGAGGCCGCCGCGGCCAACGGCTGGATCAACCGCGAGCCGGCGATCCACGAGACCCTCACCTCCATCCGGCGGGCCGGGGCCGACATGGTCCTCACCTACTGGGCCCTGGAGTGGGCCCAGCGCCGCCGCGACGCGCTGCGGAGCGGCACGGCGTGAGCCGCGCGTGGGAACCTAGCCAGATGACCAGGAACAGTCCCCGACCGCCGGGACGCTCGGAACAGGAAGCCTCGTGAGCAACGACAGCCGTTCGGCCGAAGCCTTCGCCCGGGCCCAGACCGTCACCCCCGGCGGGGTGAACTCGCCCGTCCGGGCCTTCCTCTCGGTGGGCGGGACGCCGCGCTTCATCGCCCGGGCGCGGGGCCCCTACCTCTACGACCTGGACGGCAACGAGCTCGTCGACCTGATCTGCTCCTGGGGCCCGATGCTGCTGGGCCACGCCCACCCCGAGGTGCTGT
>JBBQAB010000127.1:0-7423 GCA_038198385.1 Propionibacteriales bacterium | reverse complement strand
GAAGGCCGGGTCGTTGCGCCAGGCCGCGAACAGGCCGTCCTCGAAGCCGGTCTTGGTGACCCGCTTCAGGTAGACCGCAGGGATGATTTGGTCGGTGTCCACGTTGCTGCGGCGGAGCGGCAGGGCCGTACCGGTGTGAGTGCTGAACTTTTCCATGAGGGGTCCTTCGCGGGTAGGTGAGCGGGCCGGGTCGGCCGGTCGCCCAGAGGTCGGTGCGTCGCTCAGAGATCGGCGGGCGCGCTGAGGTGACCGGTCACGGCGGTGGCCGCCGCGACCAGCGGCGAGACGAGGTGGGTCCGGCCGCCCTTGCCCTGCCGGCCCTCGAAGTTGCGGTTCGAGGTGGACGCCGCGCGCTCCCCGGGGGCGAGCTGGTCGGGGTTCATGCCCAGGCACATCGAGCAGCCCGCGGCGCGCCACTCCGCCCCGGCCTCCTTGAAGATGACGTCCAAACCCTCGGACTCGGCCTGCAGCCGGACCCGAGCCGAGCCGGGGACGACCAGCATCCGTACGGTCTCGGCCACCTGACGGCCCTGGATCACCTCGGCCGCGGCCCGGAGGTCCTCGATCCGGCCGTTGGTGCACGAGCCCAGGAAGACGGTGTCGACGGAGATGTCGCGCATCCTCTGACCCGGCTCCAGGGCCATGTACTCCAGCGCCTTCCGGGCCGCGGTGCGGTCGGCCTCCTCGGGGAACGTCTCCGGGTCGGGGACGGAGGCGGCCAGCGGGACGCCCTGGCCGGGATTGGTCCCCCAGGTGACGAACGGCGACAGCTGGGCGGCGTCGAGGTCGACCTCGGCGTCGAAGGTGGCGTCGTCGTCGGTCCGCAAGGTCTTCCAGTAGTCGACGGCGGCGTCCCACTCGGCCCCCTCAGGCGCGTGCGGACGGCCCTTGACGTAGGCGAAGGTCGTCTCGTCGGGCGCCATCATGCCGGCCTTGGCGCCCCACTCGATGCTCATGTTGCAGATCGTCATCCGGCCCTCCATCGAGAGCGCCTCGATGGTCGACCCGCGGTACTCCACGATGTAACCCTGACCCCCGCCGGTGCCCACCTTGGCGATCAGCGCCAGCACGATGTCCTTGGCCGTGACGCCGACCGGCAGCTCGCCGCTGATGTTCACCGCCATGGTCTTGGGCTTGGCCTGGGGCAGGGTCTGGGTGGCGAGGACGTGCTCGACCTCGGAGGTGCCGATCCCGAAGGCAATGGACCCGAACGCGCCGTGGGTGGCGGTGTGGGAGTCACCGCACACCACGGTCAGGCCGGGCTGGGTCAGACCCAGCTGCGGGCCGATGATGTGCACGATGCCCTGGTCGAGGTCGCCCAGGCTGTGGATCCGGACCCCGAACTCGGCCGCGTTGTTGCGCAGCGTCTGGACCTGGGTGCGTGATACCGGGTCGGCGATCGGCTGGTCGATGTCCAGCGTGGGGGTGTTGTGGTCCTCGGTGGCCAGGGTCAGGTCCGGGCGGCGTACGGGGCGCCCGGCCTGGCGCAGACCGTCGAACGCCTGCGGGCTGGTGACCTCGTGGACGAGGTGGAGGTCGATGTAGAGCAGGTCGGGCTCACCCTCGGCGGCTCGTACGACGTGGTCGTCCCACACCTTCTCGCTCAGCGTTCTGCCCATGGTGGTTCGATGCTCCTCAGCTGTTCGACGGTCCTCGGCCCGGCCCCTTTGAGCCTGCACCTCATGCGGCCTTCGTACCACCGTCACTCGACTTGCATTCCAACATCCGAGACGGCAGTATCAAGGCATGGACAACTCTAGCGGTGTCGGCGTGCTCGACAAAGCCGCCCTCGTGCTGAGCGCCCTGGAGACCGGGCCGACCACCCTCGCCGGCCTGGTCGCCGCCACCGGACTCGCCCGCCCGACCGCCCACCGGCTGGCCGTTGCGCTCGAGCACCACCGGCTGGTCAGCCGGGACCTGCAGGGCCGCTTCATCCTGGGACCGCGGCTGGGCGAGCTCGCCTCCGCCGCCGGCGAGGACCGCCTCCTCGCCACCGCCGGCCCCGTGCTCGCACGGCTGCGCGACATCACCGGCGAGTCGGCGCAGATGTTCCGACGCCAGGGTGAGTTCCGCGTCTGTGTCGCGACCGCCGAGCGGATGTCGGGCCTGCGCGACAGCGTCCCGGTCGGCACCCAGCTCACGATGAACGCCGGGTCTGCCGCCCAGGTCCTGCTCGCGTGGGAGGAGCCGGACCGGATGCAGCGCGGGCTCCGCGGCAGCCACTATTCCGCCGTGGCGCTGGCCGCCGTACGCCGTCGCGGCTGGGCCCACTCGGTCGGCGAGCGGGAACCCGGCGTGGCCTCGGTCTCGGCCCCCGTCCGCTCCCCCTCCGGCAAGGTGATCGCTGCCGTCAGCGTCTCCGGTCCGATCGAGCGCCTCTCGCGTCAGCCCGGCCGGTTGCACGCTCCCGCCGTGATCGCCGCCGCCGAGCGGCTGAGCGAGGTTCTGCGCCGCAGCGGTGCTGAGTGAGTACGGGCGATACCGTCTGCCCATGAGCGAAACCTCTCACGCCCCGACCAAGCCCCACCGGGCCCTAAGGGTCGGCCACGCCATCATGGGGTGGCGGGCCCGCCGGGCCCGGGAGGCGGGCTACCAGGCGACAGTCATCCCCTACACGGGGTACGGCTCGACCACCTGGCTGCGGGTGCTCGGCCGGGTGATGCTGACCCGGGACGGCAAGCGGACCGCAATGGAGCCGACCGGCGCACGCGGCTGGCGGAGCTTCACGAGCGTCCCGGTTCAGCAGGCCGAGGTCCAGGTCGAGGTCAACGGCACCACCACGACGATCCAGGCCGACCGCAGCGGAATCCTCGACCAGCTGATCGACGTAGACCTGACGCCGGGTTGGCACCGGATCGGTCTGAGCGCGGAAGGTTCGGAGGCCAGCCCGGCCCACGTGTACGTCGTCGACCCCGACACTCGCTTCGGGGTGGTCTCCGACGTCGACGACACGGTCATGGTCACCGCGCTCCCCCGGCCGCTGCTCGCGGCCTGGCACACCTTCGTGGTCAACGAGCACGCCCGAGCCACCACACCGGGGATGCCGGTCCTCTACGAGCGGCTCCTGGCCCAGCACCCCGGCGCTCCGGTGATCTATCTCTCGACCGGTGCCTGGAACGTAGCCCCCACCCTGACCCGGTTCCTGTCCCGCAACCTCTACCCGGCCGGCGCGCTGCTCCTGACCGACTGGGGCCCGACCGTCGACCGCTGGTTCCGCAGCGGCCAGGAGCACAAGCGCGACAACCTCCGTCGGCTGGCCACCGAGTTCCCCGACATCAAGTGGCTCCTGGTGGGCGACGACGGCCAGCACGACGAGGCCATCTACACCGCGTTCCTGGACGAGTTCCCGGGGCAGGCCACGGCGGTCTGCATCCGCCAGCTCAGCGCCGGCGAGGCCGTGCTGGCCGGGAGCAGCCTGAGAGAGCACGACCGGACCCGCAAGTCCGGCGTGCCGTGGCTCTACGCCCCCGACGGGGCCGGGCTGGCCGAGGAGCTGGCGTCCCTCAGCCTGCTGGATGCGTCCCCGACCGAGCCTGAGGTCAAGGCCTGAGCCAGATCCCGCCGTCAGCGTCGCGAGGTCAGACCCTGTTCACGACCAGGCGTGACCGCTCGGGTCGGCGTCAAACCCACCGGCCAAGAACGAGTGCGTGACGATGATCCCGGCCTGGCGACAGCTCACCCACCCGCTCCGACCAGCCCCTCCAGGACCGGCACGCACGAGCCCACGTCGGGCATCGCCGCAATCGCTGTAGCCACCTCGGTCGCACAGGTCGCGAAGATCGGTTCCGCCAGAACTCGGCGCACCGCGGCCGAGAGCTCACCGAGGGCGCTGGATGCCCCGGTCAAGGCCAGTCCTGCCCCAACCTCGGCCACTCGCTCGGCGTTCACGAACTGGTCAGCAGCGAACAGCGGCAGCACGACCTGCGGCACACCGGCAGCCAGTGCGGTCATCGTGGTCCCGAAGCCACCGTGCCCCACCACCAGGTCCGTCGCCCCCATGAGAGCGGACTGCGGCCACCAGCGCTCTACCCGGGCGTTGCTGGGCCAGGGCCGGAGCGACTCGGGGTCCAGGCCACGACCGGTCGTCAGCAACACCCGAACGGGCAGATCAGCGAGGATCTCCAACGTCGTCGTGTACAGACCGTCCATCTGTGCGAGGGCGCCGGTGACCGAGCCGTACGTCACGTACACCAGCGGGTCCTCCGGCCGCCCCCACGCCGCCGGCAGGTCCGGGTCGGCCACGGGAGGGAGGTCGCGGTACCGGTGAACCCACGCTCTCTCACCCGGCCCGCCCGGCCGTAGCCGCGCCACGCTCGAGCCGGGTACGCAGTCGAGGACCTCCGGCACACTCGTGAACAACGGCGAGGTTCTGAGCAGGTCCAAGGCCCGCCCTTGCGGCAGACCGGCCAGCTGGTCCAGCTCGGCCAACGGCCCGGGGAGGAGATCGAAGGCCCAGCGGTCCAGGTCTCCCAGCCCGATAGCCACCTGCACCTGGGGGAGGCCAGCGGCACCCGCTGCAGCCAAGGAGCCCAGCTCGGAGGGCTCCCGGACCACCAGGTGCGGTCGCCAGGCCGTGATCGTCGACCTCAGGCCGGGTAGGGCCGCCTGGGCGTCGAGCCGGCCGAACACCTCCGTCAGCACGGTCTCGTTCGCCTCGACCATCGATAGTTCCGGCAACCGGGCGAAGATGGCGCCGAGGACCGCTGGCGGGACGTCGGCGAAGGGCCGGTGCGGAAAGCCGGAGCGGGCGACGTCGTCGGCGAAGGACTCCGGAGCCGCCACGGCAACCTTGTGGCCCGCAGCAACGCACGCGTGTGCGATCGCCGCCATCGGCCCGAAGTGACCCGAACCAGCCGTCGTACTGAAGAGGATCCGCACCCGCCCATCCTGGCATCGGGGCGCCGGCCGACCAGCACCGTCCGCGGGTTGCTCCTCGCCGGAAATCCCTCGTCAGGCGCACCTCGTCGCCCGATCGGCCGATCGCGCGGCCTGTGCCCCAGAAGCAGAAATGAGCCTCGCCCCGCGGCCTGCCCCGGTCTAGACTCCGGTAAGGATCCGAGCCCGGGGAGGGGACCGTCGTGACGGGAGCCCGTGAGCTGAAACTGGAGCTGGGTGACGTCGACGCGGACCCCGCCGAGCTCGAGACCGAGGCGCGCCGACTGCGGCAGCACCTGCTGGACCACGACGTGGAGGCCGTGGGCCCGCTCAGCGGCGGTCCGGCACCGGCCGGCAGCAAGGGTACCGAGATGCTGATGGCCGGTGGTCTGCTCGTGACGTTGCTCCAGACCCCCGGGCTGCTGACGAGCATCGTCGGAACGGCGGGCACCTGGGTGAGCGGCCGGACCAGCCGGAGCCTGAAGGTGACGATGGACGGCGACACGCTCGAACTGGCCGCCGCCAGCAACGAGGAGCGCGAGGCCGTGGTCGGTGCCTGGCTGGCCCGGCACGGCGACCAGGCCAGCCCCGCCCCGGAGTAGGGCCTTGAGCCCCCCGGGTCGCCACGCTCTGGTCGTGGCCACCCAGACGTACGAGGATCCCGGTCTCGTCGCGTTGCGTGCGCCAGCCGACGACGCCCGCGCCGTCCAACAGGTCCTCGAGGACCCGGCCATCGGCGATTTCACAGTCCGGACCCTGATTGACGGCCGCAGCTACGAGGCCGCGGAAGAGGTCGAGGCCTTCTTCGCTGACCAGCACCGGGACAGCCTGTTGCTGGTCTACTTCTCCTGCCACGGAGTCAAGGACGAGGACGGCCGCCTCTACTTCGCCGGCCGCAACACCAAGCTCGGTCGTCTCGCCGCCACCGGCCTGTCGGCGCAGTTCGTCGAGGAGCAGATGCAGCGGTGCCGGTCCCGCCGGATCGTGCTACTGCTCGACTGCTGTTACAGCGGGGCCTTCGGCCGGCTGGGGGCCAAGGCCGCCCAGAACGTCGACGTCACCGACCGGTTGTCCGGGCGGGGACGCATCGTGATCACCGCCTCGACCGCCATGGAGTACGCCTTCGAGGGCGGCCACGGTGAACAGACCGGCGCCGGGTCGTCGGTCTTCACCCGAGCCCTGGTCACAGGGCTGTCCACCGGCCGGGCCGACCTCGACGGAGACGGCCGGGTCTCCGTGGACGACCTGTACGAGTACGTCTTCGACGAGGTCCGGGCCGTGACCCCGCACCAGACCCCCAGCATGCGGGCCGAGGTGGAGGGCGCCATCTACCTCGCCCGGCGGGCCGGTGGCCTCACGGACCCGCGACCGCGGTTACCCCTGGACCCGCCGCCTCGAGCCGAGCCGCGGACCGACCAACCTGACCGTCTCGATCTGCCCCTCGGACCTCGGTGGCAGCTGCGCCCCGGCCGGCTGGGGATCGGCCTGCTGGCGGCCGCCACGCTCGTCCTCTCGTTGCTTCTGTGGAGTCCGTGGTCCACCCCGGCCTGGACGGAGCTCCCCCCGCTCCCCACGGCCCTCGAGGCGGCCGGGGTGGCCGAGTACGACGGGCGGCTCTGGGTCGCGGGTGGGGTCTCGGCCGAGAAGGGTAGGGCTCTGCTGGACACCGTCCAGGTCTACGACCCCGGCACCCGAGTATGGCGGGCCGGGCCGACCCTGCCGCAGCCGCTCAGCCACGCGGCTCTGGTCAGCAACGGCCACCAGCTGTACGCCCTCGGCGGGCTGGCCTCGTCCGGCTCCGTCGCCACGGTCTACCGTCTCGACGGTGCCACCGGCCGGTGGACCGAGGACACCCCGCTGCCGGACGCCCGTGGCGCCGGGGCCGCCGTCTGGGACGGGGCGCGCGTGGTCTTCGGCGGCGGGGTGGGCACCGACGGCCAGGCCCGGAGCGACGTCTGGGTCCTCGAAGGCGGACGCTGGAAAGCCCTCGGCCGGCTGTCGCGGGCCCGTGAGAAGCTGGCGGCGGTCAGCGACGAGAACGGAACGGTCTGGTTCCTCGGCGGCCGCGACCCCAACGTAGGGGAACCGGCCTTCGGCACCGTCGACCTCGTCCAGTCCCGCAGCGTCAAGGCCGGCGGCGACTTGGTCGCCGCCGCCGGTGCGGCCGCGGTCTGGTGGCCGGGACAGGGGCCGTGCCTGCTCGCCGGCCAGACCGGGTCGGGTTTCCGCGCGGACGTGTCCTGCCTGGACACGACGGGAGGCTCCGGTGGCCCACCCCCGTTGACCTCGCCCCGCGCCGGCCTGGGCGCGGCCGTGATCGGTAACCAGGTGTACGTGGTGGGCGGCTACGACCCCGGTCGGCACGGGTCAACGACGGTCGAGGTGGCCGCCGGGGACGGCTGACCCGTCGCCCCCCGGGGTCGGCTGAGCAGCGGCAGGACGCAGGCGAGAAGGCTCAGCCCCGCCCAGGCCCACGCGACCGAGGGCCGCGGCGAGAGCAGGACCCCGCTGAGGACACCGACCGCCACCAGGGCGAACCAGCCGAGAT
>JBBQAB010000126.1:0-2509 GCA_038198385.1 Propionibacteriales bacterium | reverse complement strand
TGACCGCGTAGGTCCCGTTGCTGGCGAAGGTGTGCGACGGCTTGGCCCCGGTGGCGGTCCCGCTGTCACCGAAGTCCCAGGCGTAGGAGGCGACGGAGCCGTCGGGATCGGAGGATCCGGTGCCGTCGAAGGCACACACCCGGTCGGTACAGCTGTTGGTGAAGCTGGCCACCGGAACCTGGTTGGGCAGGCTCACCGTGACGGCCTTGGTGGCCGTACCGGTGTCACCGCGGTTGTCGGTCACCGTCAGCGCGACGGTGCGGGTACCGGCCGTGGTGTAGGTGTGCGTGGGCTTGACCCCGGTCCCGGTCTGGCCGTCACCGAAGTCCCAGGCGTAGGACGCCACGGTCCCGTCGGCATCGCTGCTCCCCGAACCGTCAAAGCTGCACACGTTGTCGGCGCAGGCGTTGGTGAACGCGGCGACCGGCTTGACGTTGTCGGTGGCCAGCGACCGGCCGCTCTTGGTGTAGTGGTTCTGCACCTGGGCGACCGAGAGCTCGGTGGGGTAGATGGCGACGTCGTCGATGGTGCCGGAGAGGTAGAAGCTCGAGCCACCGTTCGGCCAGCCGTTGATGTTGTCGCCGCCGACCCGCCAGTAGCCGCTGTAGCCCTGCCCGGACGTCGTCGTCGGGTCGGTGCCGATCTTGGCGCCGTCGACGTAGAGCGTCATGCCGGTCGGCGACAGGGTCCCGACGACCTGGTGCCAGGCACCGTCGTTAAAGCCCGGGCCACTGCTGACCGTACGGACCGCGTTCGGGTAGACCCCGAAGGTGAGGCGGCCGTCGTTGCTCATGTAGAGGTGGCGGTCATAGCTGCCGCTGTTCCCCGAGGCGGAGCCGCCGAAGCCGACGATCTTCCCGCCCTGCGTCGACGTGGTCTTGACCCATGCCTCAGCGGTGAAGACGTCGGGACCGGTAAGGGCGATCTTGCTGCCCGCGGTGCCGTTCGTGCTGCCGTCGAAGGTCGCCGCGCCGTCGTTGGAGCCGACGACCTGGCCCGTCGCCCCGAGGGTGACACCGGCACCCGGGGTGAGGTCGGAGGCCCCGGCCCAGTTGGTGATACTCGCCGAGCCGGCCTTGTCGGTCATCCGCCAGAAGTCCGAAGCACCGTCGGCCGCCACCTGCTGGTTGTAGGCGTTGTCGGGGACGGCGTCAGCACCCGTGGTGACCGAGACACTCTGGGAGAAGGCGACGTTGCCGTCAGGGTCGTTCTCGCGGATCTGGTAGGTGTACGTGGTGTTCGGGGACAGGCCGGAGTCGACGAAGGAGAGAGTATGCCGGTTCCACCAGAGAGACTGCACGTTGGTGGCCGTGTAGACCGGCGTGGCGCCCTTGTCGGCCCGACGGACCTGGTAGGTCAGCAACGAGTCGTCCCGGTCCCAGTTCGTACCCCAGTTGACCCGTACGGCGTTGCCCGACAGCGGCGCCAGGCTGGGGGCGCTGTCTGCGCTGTAGATCTGGTTGGCCATCTTGCGCGGCGCCTTCGCACCGACGGCGAAGCGGACCAGGCCCTGCTGGGCGGTGCCGTTCACCTTCGGGAACTCGCCCCCGGCGACCACGTAGTCGGCGTTGGCCTCGATCGTCCAGGCCGCCTGGGTCTGACCGGTGAAGCTCCCGGCCGTCAGGTCGGGGAACCAGTTGATCTGGGAGGGGGCCGCCTGGCCGAAGAAGTCGTAGTAGCCGCCCTGGCTGTTGTGCAGCACGGAACCGGTGGCGTTCGCCGTGAAGGCGTTGGCCCGCCAGTGGGTCCGGGGGTTCTGCTCGGGGAAGCTGCTGATGTTGGCGCAGTTGTGGTGGTGGCTGACGGAGTAGAGGACCCCGTTCACCGGCTGGACGTCGTAGGTGTCGCCGTGGCAGTCGGCCAGCCAGTTGATCGAGCCATCGTTGGGGTTGAGCGAGAACGGACCCTCATAGTTGCCGGTGCCGCCGAACCAGTACGCGGACCCGAAGACGCTGGTCCCATCGGTCTTGAGCGAGAGGACGGCCGCCGTGGAACCGTAGTCGCGGATCACGGTATTGGCCGGAAAGGGAAGCAGCGCGCCGTTCGTGGCGTCGATCGCCGCCAACCCCGTGGCGGTGGACCCGTTGATGGCGGAGAACGCACCACCGGCGATGATCTTGCCTCCTCCGGGGGCGACCACCATGGCGTTCACGTCGAGGTCGGCGGTGGGTGCCCAGCCTAGGAGCGAGCCGTCGGTCGGGCTGAACGCGGCCAGTCGACTGCGGGGTACGTCGTTGGCGCGGGAGAAGATCCCACCGACGTAGACCGCGTCGTTGGTCACCGCGACGGCGAGCACCTGGGCGTCCAGCTTGGGCGAGAAGGAGGAGATGAGGGCCCCGGTAGCGGTGCTGTAGGCCGCGATCCGGGGGTGGAAGACGCCCAGCCCCAACGCGCCTGCCGCCCCGGCGCCGACGGCCGCCAACGCCCCTTCGAGGAGGGCGCTGATCATCTCTTATGGAGGACGATCGCCGCCTGCCCGCCCCCCATCGACAGCCCATGCACCAGAGCC